>NZ_JAMQKA010000062.1:0-34086 GCF_031569985.1 Aliifodinibius sp. S!AR15-10
CGTCGTCTGCAAGTTGCTGTATCGGGTGTTTGCGGTGATCAAACGAGGGACTCCTTACGTGAAAATCTATCAACATCAGATAACCGAATCTTCTTGACTAAGTCTTAGAATACCAAAAAATTCACCGGCTCAGGTAAACTTGACCTGAAGAGCTCGTCCTTCCGCTAAAAAAATCACAGATTTTTTCTTTACGCTCCCCTCCGATCCCTTCCGGGCGGTCAACTTTACCAAGGCCGGATAAGCCAAGGCTGATCTGAAGAGAGGTTCATTTTGAATTCCTTTCCAAAACGAATTGCGGTGAACTTAAGCAACATTTTGTGCATAAAAGTTTGATCCCCCCGGACACTAATGATTTCAAAACAATCCTAATTGCTCATCCTGCTTTTCGACAGGCCAGGCGGGCATAGGGTTTAGGTCAATCAATTCTGACAACAGCTGGTGAAACTTGCGCGCGATGGGCGGCTGTTTGGCCTTGTCCGGGGCATGGGTGAACACGTAGGGGTGGAGTCCCTCCTTGATCCAGTCGGCCACCATGATGGCCCATTCCTTAAGGTAGGGCTCATTGTTGATGGGGTCATTGGCGCCCACGAACCGGATGAACGGGCGCGAGCCGGTGGTTTCAAAACGAACCGGCACCTTCGGTTTCTTTTTCTGGGCTTCCCTGATCGTGGGATCTTCTGATTTCATGGAATGGAGCTTCCGGGTGTCGAACACTACGCGATCCACGTTGTAGCTTTTTAGCAATCGGTTGAGGCGGTGCTCATGGCGACCGTGATCAAAAAAGTCGAGGTGGCGGACCTCCACGGCATAACTGAAGGCACTTGGCAAAATGGCAAGCAGCTTCTCCAGCTTGTCGAACTCCTTGGGCGAAAACTGCGTTGGCAGCTGAATGTGAAACGGCCCAAGGTGCTCTTCGATTGGCTCAAAAACCTCGATAAAGCGGAGTACCTGATCTTCCACCTCGTGCAGGCGTCGTTCATGGGTGATAGATCGGTGGAACTTGAAGCAAAACTTAAAACCGTCGGGCGTCTGTCTCCCCCAGTTTTTTATAGTCTTGGGATCAGGGATGTTGTAGAAGGTGGTATTACCCTCCACAGAATTGAATACCGAAGCATATTGGGCTAGGTAGTCTTTTTGTTTGGCATCATCACGAAAGAAAGTACCCACCCATTCTTTCAGACTCCATACGGTGCAGCCCAGATGGTATTTGGTAATTGCCATGTTACTACTCTTTTCAGTTGATCATAAACAGTCATATTCGATGCCAACATTATAAGAATTCTACAGGTAACCGGCAGAGAGGCCTCTAATTCATTACACGTAACATATTTGTAGAAAAGAACGCAATCAATAGCTGTTAAGGTTACAAGTTGAATGTTTAAAGGTTAAGGGTTGACAAAAAGCATAATTCAAAACCTTCAACTTGTAACTTTCAACCTCTAGCCTTCAACCATCCCAGGAATTCCTGCCGCTGATTACGCAGATACCGCAGATTAATAAAGGAAACAAAACAAACTGGTAAATACTTTTAAATAAATTCTTGGAATAGCTGTCACTTAATCAGCGTCATCTTTTTGACAATAACCCGCTGGTCAGTAACAAGCCGGTAAAAGTAGACTCCCGAGGCGAGATTGCGGCCATCAAAGGGAACCTCATAGACACCAGCCGGTAGTATTTCATCTTTAAGCGTAGAAACTTTTTGTCCTGCCACGTTATAAACGCTGAGTTGGACGTGAGACTGTTGAAGTAGGCCGAACTCAATTGTAGTGGTTGGGTTAAAGGGATTCGGGTAATTTTGCGCAACCTCTGTTCCATCAGAAGCAAATGGTGAGAATGCCAGGTTGTATCCCAGTAATTCCGATTTACCTGAATTAGTGACCACAATACCGGCGTGGGTGATTGCCTCCCAGTTCCATGGCGTAGTTAGCTTAAAGCCACTATGGATATCCCCCTTACGTATAATTGTGTCAACGGATCCATCATCGTAGAAGCCGATTAGTCCTATCTGGATATCCTGATCCTGGTATTCTGCCAGCATTTTTAGATACCCCTGCAGGTCAGACTCTTTGTCTACCGTTATATATTTAGCGCCCATGGCTAATACCGAGTCGTTTTCAAATATATCTCGGGCTGTTAACCTTGAATTAATCGTTGGGCTGGGATAGTTGGCGCTTTCATTAAAACCATAACCATCCCGGGAATAGTTGATTCCAGAAGCATAATGCCACAAGTGAGATTCAGCGAAGGCAATTTCAAAAGAATCCTCGTACTCCTCTTGTAAAGTCTGGGTAATTGCTCCCTTCATGGTCAAGTAATCGGGGTTTGTCCGGTTCCGCTGTTGTTGGAACTGCTGTTGAATTCGGCTCCAAACCCCCGGCCAGAATTCCTCCCCGTACCGTTCCCAGAAATAGATGAACCAGGTAACGCCATCGTATGCGACCGGGATGCTGTGGTTGTTTGATACAAACAGACTCGAGCCGCCCTCCCCGATGTAGTTGTAATAGTCGTTCACATTATCATAAACCACCTCTTCCATCATAGTGGCATCCATCTCCGACCAATCGGTGCCATGTGGACTTTCCGGATTTTCCGGCCAGCCGTACCATTCGCTGTTGGCATACTGGATGGCATGCTTGAGTTCATGGGCTATTGTCACTTTTAGGGCTCCCTTCTGGTTGCCTTCGGGGTCATCGTTCTCCGGGAAATCATCGTAATTTTTATGAATCACGATGTAGGTGTCGGTGCTGAGCCCACGGTTATAGCCATAATCTGTGTAGCCATAGGAATTAATATTTTCGATATAGATCGGGTAGGGATTGGATCCATCCACCGGGTCGGTATAGCCCAGTCGCTGGATTTGGTGACGCCAAGAGGAGTCAGCCGCGGCTGCCGCCCAGTCTACGTAGTCCGGGATCCCGTTCGAGGGATTTGTATCACCAGCGGGAACGGCATTTGCTCCACTGACGTCATAATGGATTTCGAATTTGCCACTGGGGGAGCGGTATGTTTCCTGGGCCTGTGTGGAGCGACGAAGGATCGCCTGCACCTTGTCAATTGTGGCTTGCGAAAGCTGATCTTTGTTCCCTTGGTATTCCCTGATGGCGGGCAAACCACATTTAATAGGTGCTGTTTGGTGTGTTTTATAGGTGCTGGGTAGAGCTTTTACATCTAATCCCGCATACAGTTGGTACAATACTTTCTGCTCAAGGCTGATTTCACCATCCAAGTAGGTGGATTGGATAGCACGGAGCGTTTCCTGGGAATTCGGTTGCTCTCCATACAGCGTTTGCTGAGCTATGCTGCTTGAAGTGAAGAACAGGAAGGTCGATACCAGACCGATGAATATTTTATGATTGTGGATCAAACGGGATACGTAATATTTGTAGCAGTTCTGAGTTCATTTCTTGCAAAATTAGCCTTAATTTTGGCATTTGCAATGGGTAATAACGCGATTTAATCCAAAATAGCTTAAACGAATAAACCAAAAGAGCACAAATAAATGTACGAGGTCATCCTATATTACAAATTCACGGATATTGAAGATCCCGAATCATTCTGTGAACAGCATAAGTCATTTTGTAAAGAACTTGGGGTGAAAGGTCGCATCTATATTGGTCGGGAAGGGATCAATGGGACACTCGGGGGGACACCTGAGCAGATGCAGAAGTACAAGGAGCACCTTACCGCCATAGAAGGATTCGAGGGCATCGACTTCAAGACCGATACCATTGACTTCATCCCGTTTGCAAAGCTGAAGTGCAAAACGCGGGATGAAATTGTGGCACTCCACGAAGAAGATGTGGACCCGGCGTACGGCGGAAAATACCTGGAGCCACACGAGTGGAAGGCGGTGATGGAATCGGGTGAGGATTATGTGATGATCGACGTGCGTAACGACTATGAGAGCAAGATCGGCCATTTTGAGGGAGCTATAACGCCGGATGTGGAAAACTTCTATGATTTCCCTGATTGGCTGGATCAGTTTGATGCCCCCAAGGACAAAAAGGTACTGATGTATTGCACCGGCGGCATTCGATGCGAGAAGTTTTCTGTGTTGATGAAGGAGAAGGGCTGGGAGGATGTGAACCAGCTGCATGGGGGCATCCTGCGATATGCCAATGAAGAGGGCGGCGAGCATTACAAGGGAAAATGTTTTGTGTTTGATGATCGCCTGGTAGTGCCTGTGAATAAAGATAACCTGGAACCGATCGCCCGCTGTGAAATTACCGGTAAGCCAGCCGACAGCTATATCAACTGTGCCAATATGGAGTGCAACAAGCTGTTTGTCTGCTCAAAAGAGGGAGCCATAAAGATGGAAGGGTGCTGCAGTGAGGAATGCCGCCAAAGTGAATTCAAGCGGCCGTTTGATCCGGAAAACGCTTTCCGCCCGTTCCGCAAGTGGTATAATTATTTTGATGATGAGTTTAAGGAGCGGGAGCTGGAGGGTAATGCGTAAGGGTATTTCCCCTGTTTTTAAATTAGTACCTTTTTAAGAATTTTAATATGATTCATGGGGCAATGATCGATGATATAATAATAACTCCGTACTCATCACGCATTATGTATCACGCATCAATCATGACTCCTTAAAAAATGCTTTGGCGATAGAGGCGAAGTGTTTGGGGCGGTCCAGGAACGCGTAGTGTCCGGCATTGTCAATCACTACAAGGGCCGCATTTTTGATCCCTTTCTCCATCCGTTCTCCCTGGTAGAGTGGGGTCGCCTCGTCATCACGTCCCCAGAGCAAGAGTACCTCATGGGGAATTTGGGGCAGGCAGGATTCCAGGTGTTCGGTTACCGATTTCACAAATGTCTCCCGCATTACGCCCGAAAGCTTTTGGTAATCTGAGGACCCCAGCCACTTCCACAGAGACGTGTCACGAAGCTTTTGCAGCGCTTTTTCCCTGGCAGTTCCTGGCAGTATCTGGAAGGGCGCTTTGAGTGTCTTGGCCAGGTACTTCTTGAAATAGAATTTCAGGCTGCGTTTTGGTTTCATACCTGCACCGCCCGTTATTAACACTTTACCGATCATAGTTTTTCCTACTTCTCTCGCACAGAGTTTTAGCGTAATTCGCCCCCCAAACGAGTGAACCAGCAGATCTACCTTCCCCAGATCCGATTCCTCAATAAAAGTCTGCACCATGTCGGTGTAGTCGTCGATGGTCCAGGCCTGCTCCGGGGGAGAAGAGTCGCCGAAGCCGGGCAGATCCAGAACGTAGCAGGTACGCAGACGGGAGAGCGACTTCGCCAGCGGTATCATGGAGCGGCCGCTTGTTCCCCACCCATGCAGCACCACCAGGGGCGGGCCCTCACCAAGTTTTTGGTAAGAAATGGTTAAATTTTCGTAGCTAAAATGTTTTTTTTCTGGCATAAAAGATACTAGAATAATGCTGTGAGGTTTTAAAAAAGACTACCATGACGTTGATTACTAACTCAACCGTATCAATGCTTCGATTCTCTGCGAGATCCCGGATCGGAGTCCGGGATGACGCCGAGGCTGTGCTTTTTATGTAGAATCCACAAGAATAAACAGGAATTTCTTCCAGGATCGAAGGTTCTGAAAAGCAGCAACTTTCAACCTTTAACATTTAACCTCAAACATGAAACGTGCGCTAACATCTCATTAATCCAGAATGAAAACAAAATTTTTTGTAAGGATTTGGCTTGAGGGCGGTCTATAGGGTGAATGACAAATGCAATTTAGAGAGGAGAGAGCATTATGAAGAGGAAAATATTTTTTTGGCTGGAGAAGCTGAAGATTACGCGACAGGAGCGTATCACCATTGCAAGCCTTTTGGTATTGCTTGTGATAATGTCTGTTTTGAATTTTGTGATAGAGCCGGGCACTGCGGCTAATGCGGAACATTATGAAGCAATCAGAGAAGAATTCAACAGGAGAAAGGCTGACATAGAGCAGAAGGAAAGAGAACTTTTGAAGCGCTATAGTCCCCAGCCTAAAGTAGCAAAACCTGCTGATTCGAACGGGATGATCATTGCAGTCAGCGACACCATAACCCGCAGTTCTGAGTCCGACACGCTCGAGCAAAAGAGTCCACAAAAAATAAATGTGAATACTGCTAGTCTTGAAAAGCTGCAAGAATTAAAGGGTATAGGTCCTGTCTATGCCAAGCGGATTGTGGCTTATCGCGATACAGCAGGCCGGTTTGAGGAGGCCGAAGAGTTGATCAGGATTAAAGGAATAGGAGAAAAAAGACTGGAGAACATAAAGCCCATGATTGCACTATAAAGGGCTGATATCAGGATAGGATCAACATTAAAAACTCATGGCTAACAACCGATTTCAACAAATCATTAATTTCTCCAGTATGCTGCCACACTTCACGCAAAAACACGTTATATTCGATAGGTTAATTATGTATATATCACAAGGAGATCCAAAAGTCTAAAAGTTACCACGATGTCGAATCGTATTCTCTGGGCTGACGATGAAATCGATCAGTTGAAGCCACATATTATTTTCCTGGAAAACAAGGGGTTCGAGATTGTCCCGGTTACGAACGGGAGCGATGCCGTTACCCTGATCAAGGAGCGCGTATTTGATATCGTATTTTTGGATGAGCAGATGCCGGGAATGGACGGCCTGGCCACGCTGAACAAGATCAAGCGTTCGCAGCCTTCGTTGCCGGTAGTCATGATTACCAAGAGCGAAGAGGAGTCGATTATGGAGGATGCGATCGGCGGCAAGATATCGGATTATCTGATCAAGCCGGTCAATCCCAACCAGATCCTGCTCACCGTCAAGCGTATCCTGGAACGCAAGCGTATTCGCAATGAAAAGTTTGCCCAGTCGTACCTGCGGAATTTTAACAAGATTTCAGAGCGAATCCGGGTGGATACCACTTGGGAAGAATGGATCAATATTTACCAGCAGCTCACGCGCTGGGAGATTGACCTGGAGGGGAGCGAAGAGTCGCTGCGACAGGTGCTCACCGACCAGTACCAAGAGGCCAACCGGGAGTTTGGGCGCTATATACAGCACTCATATCGTGACTGGATTGAGCAAGAGACGCCGCAGCGCCCGGCGCTTTCCGTGGATATCCTGCCGGAATATGTGCTGCCGCATGTGGAAAATGGTCAGACCACGCTCTTCTTTGTGATCGACTGTATGCGTTACGACCAGTGGCTGGTGTTCGAGAACCTGCTGACCGATTTTTACAGCATCGACACCGATTTTTACTACTCTATTCTCCCCACGGCCACGCCTTATTCGCGTAATGCCATATTTTCGGGCCTGTTTCCGCTGGAGATAGAGGAGATCTACCCCGAGCTGTGGGAGCAGGGGGATAACGAGACCTCGCTCAATCAGTATGAAAACGAGCTTTTGGCGCATCAGCTTCGCCGGCAGGGGTTGAACCTGAATTTCAAGTACGAAAAAATTCTGAATGCTGAAGAGGGTCAGCGGATTGCCGACCGCATCCACAACTACACGCAGTCGCCGCTCAGCACATTTGTTTATAATTTTGTGGATACGCTGGTCCACTCGCGCTCCGATTCTGAAGTTCTCAAGGAGATCGCCCCCGATGTGCCGGCATTCCGATCGTTAACCCGGACCTGGTTCCGACATTCCTCGCTGTTGCGCATTCTGAAGGATTTGGCTGAGGAGGAGGTAGTGATCGTCATCACCAGCGATCACGGGGCCGTGCGGGCACTCCGCGACACCAAGGTTTTTGGGGATAAAGACACTTCTACCAACCTGCGCTACAAATATGGTCGCAACCTGAAGGCCGATGATAGTGCAGCGCTGTTTATTGAGGATCCCAACTCCTACATGCTGCCGAGTCCCAGCCTGGTGAATAACTATATTATCGGCAAAGAGGATTACTACTTCGTTTATCCAACGAATTATCACCGGTATCAAAATCGCTACCGGGATACCTTTTTGCACGGCGGTGCCAGTATGGAGGAGATGATATTGCCGATTGCCACTCTCAGACCACGTGCAATGCTGTAGTTGTGATGGAGAAAGAAGTGATTACGGAATCAGAAGAAGAGACCCATCAGCTGGCAAAATCAATTGCCGAAGAGCTCCAGCCCGGTGATGTCCTCTGCCTGAACGGTCCGCTGGGGGCTGGAAAAACCCAATTTGTAAAAGGCCTGGCCAGCTACTTCGGTATTGATCCGGCAACGGTGCAATCGCCAACATTCACCCTGATTCATGAGTACGAGGGCAGGCTGCCGATCTATCACTTCGACTGCTACCGTATGGAAAAACCGGAAGAAGCTCTTGAAATTGGGGCAGAAGAATATTTTTATAGGGAGGGCGTTTCGGTTATCGAGTGGCCTGAAAAGATAATGCCGTTCATCCCGGAACACTCCCGGTGGATAAATATAGAATCCCTGGGACCCCAAAAACGAAAATTTATATTTGGCAACGACAATAAATAATTGGCTATATTGAAGCTCTTATGGGAGCAAATCAACGATTATCATATCGACTTGACCGTCTCCCGGTGATCCTACCGTTTCACCGGAGGGCAAAAAATAACATCCAGCTGGGTGATTTGGTGTATTATGGACCCTGCCCGGAATTTTACGGTATTGGGGAAGTGGTGCGCTGCATGGACGGCCTGGCGGTAGTCGATTTCCGCGGCACCGGCTTGCTCAACATCCAGAAAGATGCGCTTTCGATGAAGTATCTCATTCCCATCCACAAGCTGAATCTGGGACACATCCTGAAAAGCACATAGGGCTTCTAAGTTGTCGTGCAGTTAGAAAGCCGATGACGCAGATCCAGCGGAAAACCACAGTTTATATTTTATCAGTGTGTCAATCCGTAAAAACCGTGTTATCCGTGTTCTATTCCTTGAGGTTTTCGTTGAGAAGCTCCGTCCTTTCCAACAGGCCATCATCTTTTGCTCTTCCCAACATCCAGAGTAGAACACTGATGGCCAATCCCGGGTAGAAGGGTTCAATTCCCCAAAACGTGTAGGAGTATTGTTGCTGATTATAGATGGTACCCAAGATCAGCCATGCCAGTGATACCATTATGCTGATGAGCATAGTTGGCAATACCCATTCTCGTTTCAGGGTGAACAGCCGCAGGTAAACGCCAAGTACCGGTATCAGGAGGCCGGGAATCATCACCGATCCGATCACGTACCACAGGTCGATGACGCTGGGATAGATGATGATGAGTAGTATGCCGAGTACGGCTGCAATGAAGACGCTGATACGGGTAAGTCGGTTGTTGGAGGTGTTTGGAAAATAGTTGACAAGGAAGTCCCGCCCGAGCGTCTGACCGGAAAGAAAAAGGTAGCTGTCCATCGTTGACATGATGGTGGCAAGAAGCGCGACAAAGAATACTCCTTTAATTCCGAGTGGAAGCAGTTCATTTGCCAGGTAAGGATACACCATGATCGGTTCCTGCAGGTCCGGTCCCAGGATGGCCCAGCCATACATACCGCTGAACATGGTAAGGAAGTCGAACAGTGACCAGAGCAGAATGGAGGCAAAAATTCCTTTCTTGGCCGTTTCCGGTGATTTTGCCGCTGCGGCGCGTTGGTGAAAGCTTGGATCCACAAAAGTCCAAAGCGCAATAAAGAACCAAACCAGGATATACTGCAGGTTATGCCCGCCGGAAAGATCGCGATAGGTGGCGGGAACCGCATTCCAGAGCTGACCGATGAAGCCGAACTCCATGAAGGCAAAGCCCAGGAGCAGAATAAATCCACCAAACATGAGCAGAACCTGGAGCATGTCGGTGCGGACCACGGCGCTGAATCCACCAAACGTCACATAGGCTACTGAGAAGAAGGCAACTGCGGCCGCATACCACAGGAAATTGCCGCTCCCACCCGTCAGGTATTGAAACAGCAAGCCCAGCATGAGGATGTACGGAGCGGGACTCACCAGCACAAATATCGGCACAGCAGAAAACCTACCGGCTTTTTCCCCGTAAATATTTGCTACAGCCTCGGGAATTGACAAGGCTTTATTCAAGCGAATCTTACCAGCCAGGAAGACGGCAAACAGGGCTGAGAAGATATAAAAGGGAAATCCAAACAGGAGCCATTGTGAAATGCCGTATTGGTAGCTGTATTCGCCGACCCCCAGAATGCCCCCGTACCAGGTGGATACCAGTGTGGCAACAAAAGCGGGCAGTGTCATTTTTCGGCCCGAAAGGAGAAATGTCTCTTCATCTTGGCTCTCCCAGTTTTTCTGCCAGCTCAGGTAAACGAGCAGCCCGAAATAGAGTAGCAGCAGGAGCCAGTCGAATGCAGTGAATTGAAGCTCAGTCAAGAGAACTCTTGTTTATTTGTTGTAACGTGAGACCCGAATATGAAAAGATAATTACGAATTAAAAATCATTAGTGTCCGGAGAATTAATCTTTTAGGCAAAAAATAGCATTTAAGTATTTCGTTTTTTGAAAGGAATTCAATATGAACCCCTTTACAATAAAACCAGACTCCGACATCCGGCCTTGGTAAAGTTGACCGCTTGGAAGGGAGCGGACTGAAGAGCCCTTCAGGTCAAGTTTAGCACCGACGGCGATTTTTTCCGTTTAGTTTTTTAATCCGACTACCGGCGGATTTCATCGCTGAAAAAATGATCAACAGGAGTAGAAGTAGGTTTAATTTCTAAAACTCATCCTGTGTCTCATCCCGTCCCACAAAGATAAGCAGGTCGCCGGTGCGGTATGTGATCTCGATCGGTGAAGAGATCACCCGGTTGGACGAGCCATCCCGAATGCCATTTTCCAGCGATTCATCCCTGAGGGGATATTTTAAACCTTGCGTGTGAATACCTTCCACACGTCCAGAGAGAGGGAACAGTGAAACGGTGGTTCCTTCCGTTAATTCGGCAGAATAGGAGCGGGGCAACAAAAACATGGTGCCGAAGTTATCCTCGAATACGAGGGTGTCGAATTGGTCATTAAAACTTTTGAGTACTGAAAGGTTTTTAAGCGTCTGGTCGATACGCTGGCCTGTTACGCCCAGCACTACCGCATGGCTGACACTACGTTTTGCGGCCAGCTCCAGGGCTTTTTCCAGGTCGTTCGTTTCTTGGTCAGTATCCTTGATGACTTCAAAATCGTCGTCTTGCGATGGACGAAAGCTGTCGAGATCTCCGATAACCAGGTCGGGTTGATGGCCAAGGTCGCGGGCTGTATTTCCCCCGCCGTCGGCTGCTATAAAAAGCTGAGCTTCCTCTAAATGCATGCGCAGGAGTGGTGCCTTTGGAGGAAGCCCGTTACAAAGAATGATACCTTTCATTTACGTGAATATGATTCTTAATGACATAAAATAACGAATAATGAAGCCTATTGGTCTAAAATACATGAGATAGATCAAATAGTAAGGGTATAAAAATAATTGCTTTCTTCAAGGCAATACCTTTTTTTAATAAGCTTATTTTTTCCCATTTACGAGCAGTTAAGAGCATGTTTAAAAAACTGATAAAGAGATTACAAGAGCATCAAACAGTAGGCGTCTTTTCTCATATACGTCCCGATGGAGATTGTATCGGGGCGCAGATTGCGATGTGTCTCTGGCTGGAAAATAATGGGATCAAGGCATATGCATTCAATGATGACCCGGTGCCGATGAACCTGGAATGGCTCACCGAATATTACCCTGTTCAAGAGCCGGATGAGAAAGAGCTGAAAGAGTGCGATGCGTTTGTACTGGTTGATGGTAATTCTCCACCCCGTTTTGGTACCTACTCGGATTATATCCAGGATGACCCCAAACCAACCTACATGATTGACCATCACCCCGACCCCAATGATGGATTCGATATGAGTATTTCGGTGGAGGAGGCTTCCTCGACGTGTGAGCTGATCTTTCATGTGTTCCTGCAGCACGATATCAATCAGCTGGACTCTCGTGCTGCCAAAGCGTTGTATACCGGCATACTTACCGACACCGGCTCGCTTCAGTACGACAGCGTGACGCCGGAAACTCTAAATATTTGTTCGGAACTGCTGCGCCTGGGTGAGTTCCGCCCCAATGAGGTAGCCGAAAAGGTCTTTTCACATAAAACGCTCAACCAGCTGCGTTTGCTGGGCATGGCGATTAGTACCATCGAGCTATATGAGGACAATCAAATCGCCATTATGTGCGTTACCAAAGAGATGCTTGAAAAGACGAATACAACCAACGACGATACCGAGGGCTTTGTCGCCTATCCCCTGAGTGTGGCTGATATTAAAGCAGCTGTGCTTTTTAAGGCACTGGGAGATGGGGTGAAAATGAGCCTTCGATCAAAAAGCAATGAAGTAGATGTCAATAAATGGGCACGTGAGATTGGCGGCGGCGGCCATAAGAAAGCCTCCGGCGCATGGCACCCGGGCCCGTTGGAAAAGACAATTGAAGAAGTGGTTGAGATCGGTTCCAAGCAGCTCGTCTCTATTGATAAGTCCTAAAAACCAGCTGTTGAGACATGTTTAAAACGCTATTCACTCCCATTTCTGTAATTTTATTGACCTTTACATTGTTAGCCTGCCAGGCTCGGAAAGAGCATGGTTCGATTTCAACCCCTGTTAAGCAAGAACAAGTCCAGCAGAACTCCACGTCCGGTAAACAACAGGTTTCAGCCTCAGGTAACACCTCCAGTTCTACCAGTTCATCGCTTCGTAATAATTCCTCTATACAGGAAATTGACTCTGCCATTTATGCGTCACGCGACAATGCCATAACGCGAACGGTGCGGCAGGTGAGTCCTGCAGTGGTGAGCATAACTGTAACTGAGGTAGTGCAGGGAGGGCGTCGGTTGGCATTTGATGAGTTTTACGGTTTCTTTTTGGCACCGCAAGAGCGGGAATTCAACAGTATGGGATCCGGTTTTATTATCAGCAAGGACGGTCTGGTGGTGACCAATGAGCATGTGGCGGGAAAAAATTCGAAGAAGATTGTGGTTTCTCTGCCCGACGGTTCTCAGCACGAAGCCAAATTGTTGGGCTCTGATGAGCTGGCCGACCTTGCCCTGCTCAAGATCCAGGCCGACCGCGAATTTCCCTATATGAATTTTGGGGATTCAGATAATGTGATGGTGGGGGAGTGGAGTATTGCAATCGGTAATCCATTTGGACTTTTTGAGGCAGCTCAGCCTTCCGTGACGGTTGGTGTTGTCAGTGCCACCCGGCGCGATTTCCGCCCTGATCCCAATGAGCCGCGCGTGTATATGGACATGATCCAAACCGATGCCGCTATCAACCGAGGAAATTCCGGTGGTCCGCTTGTCAACAGCAAGGGTGAAGTGATCGGGGTGAATACGTTTATCTATACTGGCGGTACCAGTGGAGGCAATGTGGGACTCGGTTTTGCCATACCCAGCAACCGGGTGGAAAAGATTATCAGTCAGCTCTCGCGTTCGGGCCAGGTAAAATTGAGTTATAATCCCGGTTTCGAAACCACTCCAATGACTTACCGGCTGGCCGCACAATACAATTTGCCGGCTATTATGGGTCTGTTGGTAACCAGTGTGAATAAAGATGGACCCGCCTATGAGGCTGGCGTGATGCCCGGGGATATCATTCTTAAAATTGGGGATGAGCGGGTACACAGCCAGATGCATGCTCAGGCCCTGATGCGGGAATTCGAAGAAGGGGACACGATGAAGCTGGAATTGATGCGTAAAAACAAGCGCTACGAAGCCGAAATGACATTACGGCAAAAAGTGGATAGTTCCGAAACACAGTAAAGCTAGGACGTGGTACACCCCCTAGGTGGGCTGCATCTTATTTATTATTCCTGCCCAAAAACTTCTTTACCTGTTCTTCATGTCGTTCGTCCTCCCAAAATCGGGCAAACGGTTCCAGCTCTTTCTCGATTGCTTCCCAGCGGATCTTTGAATACCGTAGAGCCCCCCGTTTCAATGTTTGGATAAAGTCGCGATCATTTTTGCTGAGATTGTGAGCCCATTGTTCTGTTTCTTTACCCAGCACTTCAGGGTCAGCAACCTTGTCGACAAGTTTATGTTGCAGAGCAGTATCGGCATCAACTTCTGCCGCTTCCGCCAGCCAGCGTAGTGCCGTAGAGCGACCGACTTTTTCCGTGAGGCGGGTTAGTCCACCCCAGCCCGGTGGCAGGTAAAACTTGGCCTGGCTGAAGTTGAAGGTGGCATTTTGGGATGCAATCCGGAAGTCAAAGGCGAGCATAATCTCCCAGCCGCCGCCATATGTACTCCCGTTAATGGAAGCGATGGTCCAGCAGGGTAGCTTTTCGATCCGCTTGAGAATGGATCCCATACGGCGGGCCATCAATTTAGCCTCTCTTGCAGACTTTATTCCGTGGAACTCTTTGAGATCCCCGCCAGAGATGAACACCTCATTACCAGCACTTGTCAGTATAAATGTGCGTATTTCGTTGTCCTTCTCCAGCCGATCGAGCAGGTCTTCCAGTTGCTCCATCACTTTAAAATTGATGGCGTTTAATGCTCCGGGTCGATGGATGCTAGCGGTTAGAATATGCCTATCTTTGTTGGCCTGTAGTACACTCAATGTACTTGTACTTGGTGTTTTTGGTGTAGTTAATTCTCGTCCAGTATCCTCATAATTGACCAAATGTCAAACAAATTCCTAATTCAACATTCCCAATTTTAATTTTACTGTTTGTATTTGCAATATTTCATTAAAATGATTTAAATCACTTGTCTTAAAACAAAACTATTGAAATCTAACATCTTATACATTGGTTGTCGATAAAACAGAGCTGAACCGTACGCTTTCGCCCAAGCTTGTGGATGCGCGTGTTGCCCAGGTGTTTAACACATTTAAGGAGGTGTTGGTAACCTCCTCATTTGGGACGACATCTGCAGTTCTATTGCATATCATCAGCCGCGTAAAGCCCGGTTACCCTGTCTGTTTTATTGATACGGGTTATCATTTTGAAGAGACCCTGGCCTACAAGAAGCAGCTTACGGAACTGCTCGATCTCAATGTGATAAGTTTGCGTCCGGACCGCTCCAAGCATCAAGAGACCCGTGAAAAGGAACTCTGGCTCAGTGATCCAGATCAGTGCTGTGATATTAACAAGGTGCAGCCGATTCAGGATCTGAAAAGTAAATACAAGATCTGGATGTCGGGTTTGATCGGCTTCCAAAACCAGTATCGCAGAAACCTGAATATTGTTACCGAGAAAACGGAAATGCTCCGTTGCTATCCATTGATCGACTGGAATAAAGGCATGGTGGATGAGTATATGGAGGTGTACGGCTTGCCGCGCAATCCGCTGGAAGAGCAGGGATATTCCTCAATAGGCTGTACGCACTGCACGATGCCTGGCCGGGGGCGGGAAGGGCGATGGTCTGAGGATATGAAGACCGAGTGCGGATTGCATCGGTAGGTGATATAGCCATGTATTTTTTGCGGCTATTTTACCTTTCTCTTGCTGAGGACAAATTTCTTGGGAAATCCCGGCTGGATTCTACAGGTTTGATCCCTCTATATCTTCCCCTTCAATCTCGTAATTGATCTCTTGTTTTTTCGTTTCTTTGATGAGCCATCGCAGGTAATCCTCATTGCCTTCCTGTTCGGTAAGGGTAAGGGAAATGACGCAGGGACAGTTGTAGCTGTGCAGATCCTTAACACGCTGGGTGAGCGGTTTCACATTATGATAGGGCGTTTTGGCAATTAAAATAGCCTCCTTCGCCTCCTCTACTTTTCCTTTCCAGCGATATATCGACTCCATTCCATCAATAATATTTACGCACGCGGCCAGTTTTTCTTCCACAAGTGATCGACCAATTTTGCGGGCCTCATCCTTATCTTTTGTGGTTATATACACCAGGCGAAGGTTATAAAACATGGCAATTGGGTTATGTTGGGAAACGACTGTTGCATCAAATTACAAAATTGATCAGAATGTCTCACCAGATTGTTGTAGCCGCGTGAATGATATAGATAAAGTACGTGTTGAAATGAGATCGAAAAAGTCGTAGTTTTCGTGGCTTTTAGACTTCCGCATAACGTCGGAGCTGTTTGACCAGTAAACTTGCGAGAGTGGCGGAATTGGTAGACGCGCTAGATTTAGGATCTAGTGCCTTTTTGGCGTGGGGGTTCGAGTCCCCCCTCTCGTACTCTCGTCTGCCCAAATGCAACAGTAATAATTTAAGATAAGTAGAAATACGAGGAGTAATTTAAGTGGATATTTCAGTTGAAGATATAACTTCCGTTGACAAGCAGGTTAAAATTTCTGCTACGCGCGAAGATTTGGCCCCAAAATTCAAAGAAGCGTACAAAAAATACCAGGGGCAGATCAATATGCCTGGTTTTCGGCCGGGCAAAGTGCCACTCCAGCTGATAAAAAAGCGGTTTGGTGAAGAAATTGAGGAGGAAGAAGTCGGAAAGTACGTGCAGGAAATATTTGAGAAGGAAGTGGTGCCCGAGTACGATCCGATTGGCGAAAGCCAGATGATTGATATGAGCTGGGAAAATGATCAGCTGGAAGCTACTTTCAAAATTGGTGCCCGCCCTGAGTTTGAATTAACAGATTTAGGTTCCATAGAGGTGGACAAGATGGTCCACGACGTTTCTGATGAAGAAGTTCAGGAAGAAGTGGAGCGGCAGCTACAGCAGCAGGGTGACTGGAACGAGGTCGAAGAAGAAGTGGACGAAACCAGCCGGGTGTTGGTTGAGGCTATTCCGGTGGATGATGACGGCAATCTGGATGAAGAGAACAAGGCCAACGAGGTTATCGATCTAAACAAAGAGGAGTCCAAAGAATTCAAGGATGACCTGCTGGGCCACAAGGCGGGTGATGAAGTTGATGTAGAAGTTGGTCACGGCGACCACTCCCACAGCTTTAAGCTGAAGATTCAGAAAGTGGAAAAGTCAGAGAAGGCCAAGCTCACCGATGCTTTTGCCAAGGAACAGACGAACGAAGAAGCTAAAAACGTTGATGAGTATAAAAGCCTGATTAAGAGCCAGATTCAAAATTACTACGACCAGAGCGCTGACGATCTTTTTAAGCGCGATATGGTCGATAAAATGGTTGAAGCGCACGAGTTTGAGGTGCCGGAAGTTTTTATTGAGCAGTTCAAGGACCAGTACGTTGAACGCGTGAAGCAGCAAAACCAGGGCCAGTTGCCACCCGATTTTGACCCCGAGGAGTACAAGGAGGGATTAGGCGATCGGGCAGTGCGCGATGCCAAGTGGTTTTTCATCAATGAAAAGCTGCAAGAAAAATTTGACGATATAGAGATAAAACCCGATGATATAGACGAGCATCTCTCCGCCCAGGCGGCACAATACGGGGTCTCTGTTGATCAGATGAGAAACATGTTTGCTCAAAATCCTCAGCAACTCGAAGGTCTGCGTAACAGCATCAGAGAGAACAAGGTTTTTGACAGGCTAGGAGAAGAAATCAAGATCAATGAGATCTCAAAGGATGAGTATGAAGATGCTTACCAAAAGAAAATGAAGGCTTCCGAAGAGGCGGAAGAAGCATTAGAAGAATAAATTCTTGAACATTGCAGGTTAAGCTATGAACAAACAACCACTTTTTGAGTTACCAGAGATGAGCGACAGACAGCAGATTCAAAATAATAACCTGGTTCCCATGGTCGTAGAGACCACCAACCGGGGTGAGCGTGCCTACGACATTTATTCGCGCCTGCTGAAAGACCGGATTATTATTCTCGGAACCCCGGTGAACGATGCCGTGGCAAGCTCCATTGTAGCACAGATGTTGTATCTGCAGGCTGAAGACCCCGAAAAAGATATTAATTTGTATATTAATAGTCCGGGCGGCGTAGTATCATCCGGGTTTGCCATATACGACACTATGCAGTATGTCACTTGTGATGTAGCTACTACGTGCGTGGGCATGGCGGCTTCCATGGGAGCAGTGCTACTTGCAGCAGGCCAGAGTGGAAAGCGTAATATCCTGCCGAACGCCCGGGTCATGATTCACCAGCCACTCGGTGGCGTGCAGGGCCAGGCCAGTGATATTGAGATTGAGGCACAGGAGATCATCCGTATCAAAAAATTGATTAGCGAGATTTTGGCCGATCACAGCGGAAAGGATCCCGAGCAGGTTATGGAGGATACCGACCGTAACAAATGGATGAGTGCCCAGGAAGCGCTGGACTACGGCCTTATCGATAATATAATGAAGAACGACAAGAAGAAGACTTCTGATTCATCTTCGTAAGATCACCTGAATATTATGAGTGATAAAAAGAATAAAACCATTCACTGCTCTTTTTGTGACCGTTCGAGCCATGAAGTGAATAGCATGGTTGCGGGTCCCAATGATGTATACATTTGCGACCGCTGTGTTGCTGACGCGTCAGGAATTGTAAAAAGCGACCTGGCTTCGATGTCCAAAAAACGAGAGCAGAACTTTAAACCGATCCTGAAACCGGCTGAAATCAAGGCGCGGCTGGATGAATACGTGATTGGGCAGGAACAAGCTAAGAAGACCCTGTCGGTCGCCGTTTATAACCACTATAAGCGTATCGGCGGCGAGCTGCAGGGTGACCTCGACGACACGCTGGTTGAAAAGAGTAACATCATGTTGCTGGGTCCCACCGGTTGCGGGAAAACCCTGTTGGCGCGGACGCTGGCCAATGTTATTGATGTGCCGTTTACCATCGCCGATGCCACCGTGCTGACGGAAGCCGGTTATGTGGGGGAGGATGTGGAAAGTATTCTCTCCAGTCTTTTGCAGTCGGCTGACTACGATGTAGACCGAGCCCGCCGTGGTATCGTCTATATTGACGAAGTAGACAAGGTGGCCCGCAAGAGTGACAACCCCTCTATTACACGTGATGTTTCCGGGGAAGGGGTGCAGCAGGCCCTGCTGAAAATTCTTGAGGGAACGGTTGCAAATGTGCCCCCCAAAGGAGGACGCAAGCACCCCGAGCAGAGCTTTATCCAGATTGACACCTCCAACATCCTGTTTATCTGTGGTGGAGCGTTCAGCGGTCTGGAAGAAATTATAGCACGACGGCTTTCTGTGAGCTCCATGGGTTTCCATTCGGAAGAGCAGGTGAAGTATGACAAGGAGGATCCGGATATTTTCACGCATGTGGAGCCGGAAGATCTCCAGAATTACGGCCTCATTCCCGAGCTCATCGGTCGCCTTCCGGTCATTGCCGGGCTGCATCAGCTGTCGAAGAGTGCCATGATCGAGATCCTGCAGAAGCCTAAAAACGCATTGGTCAAGCAGTACAAGAAGCTGTTTAACTTCGAAGGCGTTGAGCTTATTTTTGAGGAAGAGGCTCTTGAAGAGATCGTTGAAAAAGCCCTCAAACGAAAAACCGGGGCACGTGGATTGCGTTCTATCATGGAGGAATCGATGCTCGACATTATGTTCACGCTGCCATCGATGAAAAACGTGGAGCGCTGCGTAGTTACACGAGAAACGATCCAGAACAATGCACCGCCCGTTTACGAAAAGCGTAAAGCATCGGCTTAATTGAATAAGTTTGTTTATTTATTATTGAAAGGCATCATCTTGCGGTGATGCCTTTTTTAATTTATCCCCAAATAGAGTGGGTGAGGAACGCAAATGCCACAGATACTGCGGATATCAGCTGAATGATATTGATTTTAACATGTAGATCCGTTGGATCTGCGCCGTCCGTGTTCCATTAAACCGGAAGCATTGTATATTGGTAAATAATTACGATTTTCAAGCTTGTGGCTTAATCTCAAAGTAAGAATGAAACAGCTTCTCACGTCAAATAGAATCAACATTGTTCTGATCGGTCTGCTGATCTGCCTGGGTATCGGTTCTTTTGCCTACAACCAGTACCTGGTAAACCGGGTGTTGGAGCAGGAACGCCTGAGTGTGGAGCTGTGGGCCCGGGCGATTGAATATACGGGTCGGCCATTTCACAATGAGATCAGTCAGAATTTGCTTACTGTGATGAATGAGCTGCAGCGATACTCGGCCGTCCCTGACAGCCTGCTCGATCTCATTGAAGAGGCCGAAGCAGATCGCGCTTCTCAAAATTTTGTGGCCTCCGAACTTATTATCAAGGATCGTTTCAAGATTCCGTCCATTATTGTGGATGGGCAGGGGGAGATTATTTTCCACAGGAACGTTGATGAGTCTAGTTTAAACCGGGATCTAATCGACCGATTTAAGCGGATGAATCCCCCCATAGTGGTAGAATTGGGTGGTGAAAGCTATTCTCAAACCCAGTATGTGTATTACGGAGAAAGTCCCACTGTTCAAATGCTGCGGTATTTCCCCTATATCCAGTTTACGTTACTGGCACTGCTGTTGGGCATCGCTTATGTAAGTTACCGAACGATAACACGGGCCGAGCAATCAAATTTGTGGGTTGGTATGACCAAAGAAGCGGCCCACCAGCTTGGAACGCCGCTTTCCAGCCTCTACGGGTGGGTGGAACTTTTGCGGGATGAAAAGGAGGGAGACGACTTTACCGAGCGAATCTGCAATGAGCTGGAGAAGGATATTACCCGGCTTCGCGGGGTGGCGGAGCGGTTTAATAAGATCGGTTCTGAGCCGGAATTGACCTCCAACCGTATCGGACCGCTGCTCGACCAGGTAATCGATTATATGGAACAACGGCTGCCACAGCTGGGCAAAAATGTGGATGTCCGCCGTAATTTCGATCGGAATCTCAGGGCCAAGGTAAATACCGAGCTATTCCAGTGGGCCCTGGAAAATCTCCTGAAAAATGCCATGGATGCCATCAAGACAAGCAGCAATGATGCTTTCGTGGAAGTGAGCACCAAGCGCATTGAAAATGATCTGATGATTGATATTGAAGATTCGGGCGTGGGAATAGAAAAGTCATACCACCAGGAGATTTTTAAACCCGGTTTTAGCACGAAACAAAGAGGATGGGGACTCGGACTCAGCCTTACCAATCGGATTATTGAGAACTATCACAAGGGCAAGGTGTTCGTGTTGAATTCAGAAGAAGGGAAGGGGACAACGATTCGAATTGTGTTGAAGTTGGATTTAGAAGAAGAGGAAGAGGCGCAGTGATATCAGTTTTGCAGTGTGTCAGTGAACAGAAGAAATCATCGATTGTTGCGTATTACGTACTGCCTATTTGATCTTGTATATTAAAGCAAACGCAGATTGTGCACAATTTCTGAGTTTATCAAACAGTACAATACAGTACATTTTGTCAATTGACCACTGATCACTGACACACTGAAAACTGCTTGCTGCTAGTCGGGTTGGTAGCCTCTTTTCTTGGCGTACTCCATCAGCTCCGCTTTCAGCAGGTTTCGGCCGCGGTGCAGGCGTGAGCGGATAGTGCCAATGGGCACATCAAGCATATTGGCAATCTCCTCGTAGGTAAAGCCTTCAATATCACAGAGCAGTACCACCGTACGGAAATCTTCCGGCAGTTCTTCGAGTGCATTTGAGATGTCGTCGTCAATCAACTCTCGGAACATCCGGTCTTCAAGGTCGGAGGTGTCGGTACGTTCGGCGCGGATGGTTTCGTAAAAGGTTGCAACTTCGTCGTAATCAACCTGGTTGGGTTGTTTAGATTGCTTGCGGTAGTTGTTGATGTAGGAATTTTTCAGGATTCGGAATAACCAGGCCTTTGCATTCGTACCTTTTTCATAACTGCTGAAAAAGCGGAACGCTTTGACGATCGTATCCTGCACAAGATCTTCCGCATCATTGGGGTCCGAGGTTAATCGGAGGGCAAAGTTATACAACGCATCCAGATGGGGAATGATCTCTTCCTCAAAATCTTCCTGCTTTTGTACTTCTTCTTTGGTTAATTCGGCCATCCCGAACTGGCACCTTTATGAAAATTATAAGTATTGCTAAACCAGTAATTCAATATATTGATTAATTAGCGAAAGTACTTGAAATCATTTACTTCCCTTTAATTCAATATTGAAATATGAGTATATCAATTATCAACTTAAAATTTAAATAGATTGTGTTGATAAGAGCAGTAATCATTCTCTAACAGGAAGCCACATGATAGAGAAGAGATATAAAGATAGGATGAATTACATGACTAACCTGCATTTCTCACGAGTATGTAGGATTAATTTCCGTAACCTCACGATATGCATGCACTTACATTTGAATTTCTTGGTGAGAAATGCCGGCTACTGATTTCTACAAAAAGGCAACGACCATAATGTCATAAAGCGCATGGGTCCAGGCGGCCATCCCGAAGCCTCTCCATACATAGATGCCATTGAGTGCGAGCCCAAAAAGAAAGCGGAAGAGAAATGAGCCCATGGTGAACGGGTCTCCCATCACACCGATGTAGTGTACCCAGCTGAAAATAGCAGCAGCCAGGAGAACTGCGGCTGTTATGGCCATCCACTTTTTACTGAACAGGTATTTGAACACAAAGATCAGCAGCGATACCAAGATGACCCGGAAGAAGAGTTCTTCATACAGTCCCGCCCCGAGGGAAAGGGCCAATTGCTGCATGGTTGTGAGCGATTCCACAGGGCTGACCTGCACCATCTGAAGCAGGGCCTCCAGGGTTTGAGAAATGATAAGGGCAAGCAGATAGGCATAGATCATCGCCTCCCCAACCATGACAAAGAAGTAGGAAAAGTTTAGGCTGCCCAGCTTATCTCGCTCCCGGTACAGGATCAGAATACCCAGCAATGCAACAACGATGAGTGTGATAGACAGCACGTCATTCCCAAATTGGGCAAACAGTGATTTGATCCACACATCTACCGAAATGCGTACGACCTGGGAAGCATCGGGCTGGGAGACAAAGATCAGGACCTCATAGAGCAAAAGTAGCGGCAGACTGATGAGATAGCTGTATAATAATGTACTTGTACTGTTAAGATATCGCTTGACAGAATTTGCAGGGTTTCTCATTGATCTTGAAACATATTGACTGTAGCGTTACTTGATGCGTTCAGATTCAGTGACTGCAATGCGGCCTGTGATAACTTAAGCCCATTACCTGTGAAACGATCGTTGATGCGCACAAAAACTCCTTTGTTGTTATTCGGATTTTGTACAAAGATTACATTCCCCAGCGCAATGTTGGAATGGGCCGCTGTTAGCTGGTTGGGGTTGTAGAGTTCGCCACTGGTCGTGGTGGTCCCTTTTTGAGAGGCGTCGTAGCCAGAGACGGCGGTTTGTCCCAGGTCTTTCAGGTTAGCCTGGATGGTATATGGATTTTTATAGGTTCTTGTCGGAGGCAGCAATACTGTTACCTCTTGGCCCGCCTGCAGGGATGAGCCCGCATCGGGGTTCAGGGCCCGAAACTCCTCTTCACTCATGTTGAACTTTCGCAAAATGGCCTGCAGAGAACTGCCGCTTGCCACCGTATGGACGGCAAAAGATCCCTGTGGGGTTGATTCGCCACCACTTTCTGCAACGGAGGGGGCGGCCTGTCCCGATTTTCGTACTGTGAGTTGCTGGCCCACACGGATCGTGTTGGAAGTTAAATCGTTCAGCTGTTTTAGTTCATCTATGGTCATGTTGTGCTGGTTCGCAATCTTATAGAGTGAATCGCCGCTTTTTACCGTATAGTAGGTATTCTGTGAGGTCGTAGTGTTAGCGACCAGGGAGGTTTCACTCGCAGGCATATTCTTCGATTGTTCATCCGGGGGATAAATTGTAATCTGTTGCCCCACTTCAAGGTTATTGCTCGAGAGGCTATTCCACTGCTTAAGCTCCGCTATTGTCACGCCATACTGTTTGGAAATGGAGAAGAGCGTCTCCTGGGGCTTTACTTCATGGCTGATCTCATTTTCAGGTTGTTCGCCCGTAGATTGTCCAACAACCAGTGTTTGTCCCACAGAAAGCTCGTTACCCGAAAGGTTATTCCAGTCCCTGAGTTTTTCTACCGCCACATCATAACTTTTCGAGATACTGAACAGGGTTTCACCGGCTTTCACTGTGTGAGTTTGCTGCGATTGTGCAAAAGAAAATGAATATGCTCCCAGCAGCAGTGCTACCAGGATTGCACTTTGTTTTATAAAATTAAGAAGAGTATTGTGTATCCAATCCATTTGACGTTAGTTCATTTCCATTTCAAGTTCAGCCAGTGCTTCTTTCAGTTCAGAAACGGTACGTTCTTCCCCTTTATTGGCAGAGGCAATTTCAATTCCCTCATTGTAAGTGATTAAAGCCTGGCGATTCATACCCAACAGCTCATACGTTTTTCCCAGGTGATAATATACGCCGACATAACCGGGATCATTATTTCGGATTGATTCAAACAGAACCCTGGCTTTGTCAAATCGATCCACTTTTTTGAATTCAAGAGCAAGCGCAAATTTTGAAAATGAATCGTCCGGGTTTTCCTTAATATTTAGTGCCAGTTTCCGGAGTTTCGATGCATCGCTTTTTTTTGTCATATCTAAAAAGTATTCGCCATTGGTTTACGCCGATCCATTCCCGAAAATAAGGAAAATATAGGAACCTGAAACTGTCATCACGATAAATGTGATTTCCTACTTACTTTTAAGGAAAAGTTTTTGGGATGTAATCTTCAAAGTAGATGTTTGATCATTTTTGGGATTACCATCCATTTCAGCTGGGTGTGTTCGAGCTTGATCTGTGACCATTTGTTGGCCGATTGTTCAAAACAAAGGAGTGCTGCTGTCGGCACGCGGATGTTGGCCTCCCCGCAGAGTTCTCCAGCAATATCTTCAATCTTGGGATTATGCCCCACCAGCATTACACGCTCTGTTTTATCGGGGGCACTTTGTATCGCCTCCAGGTAGTCGCTGGCACCCCCATAGTAGAGGTCATCGTTCCATGTGATGATCCCGTCATCCAGCCCGGCCGCTTCCAGGCACAACTGGATCGTCTCCTTTGCCCGTTGAGCAGGAGATGATATCACAGCCCCCGGCAGGTAGCCACTCTTTTTAAGAAATTTGCCCATTCGTGGGGCGTCGTTTTGTCCGCGGGTTGCCAGCGGGCGATCGAAGTCTTTGAGGCCCGGAATATCCCATGATGATTTAGCGTGCCGTAGAAGCAGTATCTGTTTCATATCAATAAATTTTGCCTTTGGCCATATGATGTATCTTAAAATACTGAAGTTCCCGGAAACAGTTCCAACAACATTTCACTGGGTTTTATCGGTCCACTTGTTTTCTATTCTCCCATAGATGGTGTGGATAGCATAGACCGTGATCAGGTAGAGTAACAACCGTTGCCGATCTGTGAGATCTGTGTAATCAGCGGGTATGAAAGGTTATTGATTTATGAGGTTCCTTCTGTGGCACAGCTGGCGAATATTTGTTTCATCTGTGCGGTATGAGCCAGTTTTTAATGCCTACACCTTGTTAAATTCACCGGTGGTGATTGAAAAAGTCACCCTGGGTGTTTTCAAAGATCACCCTTGGTGAATTATTATATTACCCCGGGTAAATCCATTAGTTTATGCCTATAAATAAGATTAATTTGCGGGTTCGCACTGCCATCTATTCATTCTCTCTTTGATTGCGGAGGGCAAACCGTCAGCTATGAATATGACGACTATATTCGTCTAGAGAAATAAATTACTTCAGAATATACCTGGGAGCATACAGGGAGAGGGTAACGCCGCGGGCTATCATAAACAGAACCATCGCCAGCCAGATAGCATGATTACCGAGATGGCCTACACCGAGATAGAACGCAGGCAGAAAGATCAACAAGGTGGCGATCAGCATGGAGTCTCGCATCGGCTCAGTGGCCGTGGCCCCGATGAAAACACCATCCCAGATATAACAGAAACTGCTGACCGTGGGACCCGCTACTGTCCAAAGAAACACGGTCATAGCCGTATTTATTACATTTTGTTGGTCGGTGAATAGGTTCAATATCGAGCTGTCGAACAGCCAGTACACGCCAGAGGCTATGACCCCAATGCCGATCCCCCAGGCGAAGCAGTATTTTACGGCGAGCTTCACCCGGTCGTTCTGTTTGGCGCCCGTATAGCGACCGATCAGGCTTTCGGCGGCGTAGGCAAACCCGTCAATGCCGTAGGAGACGACCATCCAGAGTTGCAGCAGGATGCTGTTGGCTGCCAGGATCACATCACCGAATTCCGCTGATTTTGCCGTAAAGAATGAGAAGGTGAAAATCAGGCAGAGCGTACGAAGAAAAATATCACGGTTGACGGAAAAGAACTTCTTGATCGACGCCAGTTCCATCAGTCGATCATGCATGTAGGCACTCAGCCAGTCGCGGTATTTCCAGATCAGCAGTGCAACGGCCAGCGTAACCCCGGCATAGCGGGCAATGAGCGTGCCGGTAGCCACCCCATCCACATGCATCCCCATCCCGTACACAAAGAGGAAATCGAGACCGATGTTCAGAGCATTCAGGAAGATGGTGACAATCATCGGGTATCGGGCGTTCTGCATTCCCAGGAACCACCCGTTGATGGCGTACAGTCCAAGCGTAGCTGGTGCAGAATAGATCCTGATGTCAAAATAAATTTTCGTGTAGCGTTCCACTTCCGGAGAGCCTTCGACCAGCCAAAAGCTGAGATCGGCAATCCAGGTCTGTAGCAGAATGATGAGTGTGCTGAAGATGGCAGCAACTGCCAGGGCGCGTGCTAAAATAAGGATGCTTTCCTGGCGATCTTTTTCACCAAATGCTTGTGCGGTGAGCCCGGTGGTGCCCATCCGGAGGAAGCCAAATCCCCAGAAAAGGAAGTTGAAGATCATGCTCCCCAGCGCAATTGCCCCCAGGTAGTACACTTCATCGAGGTGGCCAACCAGCGCCGTATCGACGGCCCCAAGCAGCGGCACCGACAAATTGCTGATGATGTTGGGGATAGCCAGGTTCAGGATCTTGCGATTCAAATGGGGCGTTTTTTATTGTGAATATTTTCAGAGATTCGGGTGGGGAAAGTAAAAATAATACGCCACTTTTATGAGGGAGATCGGTTTGGAATACAAAACTCAGAAGTCGATCGCGAGTTGAAGCTCGCGGTACTTATAACTTCCACCTTATAATTATGCACTACTATTCTTCCTGGCTTCTGTGCTTTTTAAATTTTCTGACTTTGCCTTCCACAAAGCCCAATACAAACAAGATCAAAATCACTACCACTGTCAGTATGGAGGCCATTCCCAGCTCATCGAGACCCACGGTGATACCTATGGCTGAGGCGAACAGGATGGAAGCCGCCGTGGTTAGTCCCTCGATCGTCTCATGCTGAGATTTGAAAATGATAGTACCTGCTCCCAGGAAGCTGATTCCGGTAATAATTGCCTCCATAATACGAATCGGGTCGGCCTGGACAGCTTCTACGTAGGGTGAGGCGCCAAATCTGGCAACGATCGTATCTCCGAGAATTACCAGCAGGGCGGCGGCACCGGTAACTAACATATGTGTGCGCAGACCGGCTGGCTTGTCGGCAATTTCCCGTTCCAGGCCGATCAGACCACCAAGAAATATGGCAAATATTACTTTGAAAATTTTGAGGATTTCAAAATCTAATTCCATACTGATCACTTTATTGTTTTATTAGTGGTAATTCTCCTCACCGCAAATTTGTTTCATCAAAAAAAAATGAAGGAGTCATGGAAATAAGTTACTGGACAAGCAGGTGGAAGAAAAACAAAATTGGCTGGCACATGCAGGAGGTGTATCCACCGTTGGTGTCATATTGGAATCGACTTGAGCTCAACGCCGGGGATTGTATCCTAGTTCCCTTATGCGGTAAGAGCAAAGATCTGGGCTGGCTTGCGCGGAAAGGAGTGAAGGTGCTGGGAGTAGAAGTGTCAAAAGTAGCGGTGAACCAGTTCTTTTCAGAAATGAAGATGGCGTACACCAAGAAAAAGAGCGGGGCGTTTACTATTTATGAGTCCGGTAATATTCAGCTTTGGCAGGGCGATTTTTTTAAACTAAAGCCATCCCGGCTGCCTTCCATCGATGCGATCTACGATAAAGCCGCATTGGTAGCTCTTCCTCTAAAGAAGCGGCGAGAGTATGCTCAATTAGTTCTGCAGTATTGCTCTCCCTCAACCCCAATGCTTGTAAGTACGTTTGAGTACCCTCAGGATGAGATGAGCGGCCCACCGTTTTCAGTGTTCAGGGATGAACTGGAAGAGCTTTATGGCAATAGGTTTAATATTGAACTGCTGCACGAAGAATCGGTGTTTGAAAAGCTTTCCAAATTTCAGCGCCGGGGACTGGCTTCGTATTTAAGGGAGAAGATATATTTGTTGGAAGCTGAATAAGGTTGCTTCGCTTGTATATTCATTAAAAACCAGCAATTACCTCTATTTCTCTTTTGTTATTTTGGCTGACAACAATGATATTCAGTTGAGTTAGGGATTGACCGGCACAGTAAAAATAAAGTGAAGGTTAAACTTTGTTTTGTATAGCAGCTTTTGCTAGTTAGAGTTGCATATCATGAGGTCGGCATGTATTTTCAAAGTCAAATTTTTTGAAACCACGTTTAAGCAATAGAGCAAACGATGAATATTGAACAGCGCAATCAACTGTTAAGTATTGTTTTTGGGATTATAATTTTGGTGTTGGGGTATTTTCTCTATCACGCTATTGTCGACCCGTATGAAGAAGTGCTCGAGCGGGAACAAATGACCGAGCGGGTACGCCACAGAATGTCTAATGTTCGAGATGCACTCAATCAGTATAAAAATCGGGTAGGTGAGGGCGAGTTTCCTCCCTCCGATGGCGGCCTTGATAGCCTGGTTCAATTTCTAAAGACTGATTCCGTGATGCTTGCCCAGGGGGATTCTTTGTTCTCTGAATTGCCTCCAAACACATACGATCCGGATTCCATTATTTATTCACCACGTCCTCCTCACAATAGATTCGAGTATGCCTTGAATGACACCTTGCGTCCACAAATTTATCTTCTTGAAGATCCTGATAGTGAGGATAAGATCGGTTCTCTTGAGCAAACAACTATGTTGAACGCCGCTTCTTGGGAATAATGAAGAATGGCACCACCAAATCCAAGCCTTGGGCTTTGTTTCTTCGATAATCAGCTTTTCTATGCTGTAAATAAACCGGAGAAGCAGGGTGTATTGGCGCGGATCGGATCGGTGGACTTTAACTTTGATCTTCCGGGTGCCATCCTGCGAGGAGACGAACAGAACTTTCCCGGTGTTCAAAGTACGATCAGTCGCCTGAAGGAGAAGTTCGGTATCGATCATATCCGCGTACTCTCTTTTCCCTCCCAGGAGTGTTGGACCACCTTTCCAAAAGTTGTTTATGATAAGCCCGATGAGCGTGAGGACCATATCAATATCCTCATGCAGGGGGTCGATCGAAGCCAGGTAGAACCGACATGGTACAACCTCAGTAATCAGAAATACAAGTTTTTACTGATAAGAAATCGTAACAGGCTTGGTGGACTTCGAAAACTGGCTTCCAGTGCCTCAACCACCGACCTGATCAGCGATTTTGAGATCGGCAGCCGCTGGAGTGCTCACAGCGATGTAAAGGGCTCATTCATGACCGTCGGCTGTTTCCACGATGCCATTGCCGTCAGTTCTTTTGTGCTTGGCAAACTGCGCGGTGCCACCTACCTGAAATTTGAGGATCCTGAAGACCTTCCTTACCTCTGGCTACAAAATGCCCAACAATTAAGCTGGATGGAGGGGCTCCATGAGCAGATCTATGTATATGGGGCACGGGCATATCATATTATTGACATCCTGGAACCCTTTTGGGAAGATGAAGCGGCATCCATCATTAAAATGGATTCTCTCGAAAAGATGGGGGTGGAAGCCGAAGAAAAATCGTACGGGTTTAACCTGGAAGCGGCCTTCCCGGCCATCATGCTGGCCCTCGGGGATTAATTGATATTATGTGGGGTTAAAAAAGCTTTTCGGTATCTTTACCTTTCATTCCAAACAGCCTACTTTTAATCTGTATTCGTTGAACTGCACGGAATAGCTTATGAGAATAATCACCGGAACCCTTAAGGGTCGCAAAATAAACATACCCAATACATTGAACGTGCGTCCCACCGCAGACCGCACCAAAGAGGGACTCTTTTCGGTCATCGAGGCCCGCCGTTATATTCGTGATGCCAATGTCCTGGATCTCTTTGCGGGGTCCGGCAATCTCGGTATCGAAGCTATTTCACGCGGAGCATCCAAAGTACTGTTTGTTGACAACGATCACTTCAACATTCGACATATTGAGAAACTGGGACGAGAGTTCGGCATCGAAGATCAGGTTCGTACTGCAGTTTCTGATGTGGGCAACTTCCTGGATGGGCCGCCAATTCCGTACGACATCATTTTTTCCGATCCTCCCTATGACTACCCGGAGATGGAACAGATGATTGAGACCATCCTGGAAAAGGGATGGCTGAATGACCACGGCTGGTTTGTACTCGAACACGACAAGCGGCATGACTTTACAGAGCACCCAAACTGTTTCTTTTCAAAAGCGTACGGCCGTACCATCGTGAGTATCTTCTTGGAGGAAGAGCCTGAATGAATAGTATAGAGAACGCGGATAACACAGATTGAGCAGATTATCACTGTAAAAAAACCGTGAAGATCGGCAGAATCCGCGTCATCCGTGTTCTATTATTGTTACTAACTTGATTAATAATCTAAAGGGAAAGCATGAAAACGCTGGCACTTTATCCCGGTTCCTTTGATCCTATAACTTACGGTCACCTGGACATCCTAAAGCGAGCAACGGAGCTCTTTGATACTATTATTGTGACTATTGCAGTAAATAACCGGAAGGAAACGGTTTTTTCTGGTGATGAGAGGGAGAAAATGATTAAAACCTGTCTTGAGGATGAAGAATGGGCGGAGAATGTGCAGATAGAGCAATTCACTGGACTCTTGGTCGATTTCGCACGTGAAAAGGGAGCTCAAACGCTGGTGAGGGGCGTGCGGCAAATTTCTGATTTTGAGTATGAATTCCGCATGGCGCTCACCAACCGTCGGCTGGCCCCCGATGTGGATACCGTTTTCCTGATGCCAAATGAGCAGCTCACCTTTATCTCGGCCTCACTCGTGAAGGAAGTTGCCTACTGGGACGGCGACCTGTCCTCTTTCGTCCCCGAACACGTAGCTGAAGCGCTGCACGGGTATTACAAGGATAAAGAGCAGTGATTGGATATTGCGTATTCCTTACTGCGTATTATTCTGAGTATATTTTTACTTTAGTGGTATCAGCGTAATCAGCGGGAGGTTGATATTCATGGTGGATATCTGAAGTATTATCCCGGTATTTATTTATAAAGAATTTTTATTTGAAACGGAATACGTAATACGCAATACGAGATGCAAGGAGACTCCATATAGAGACTACTAATCAATTTTTGATCATATTTTCCTCCTCTTCTGAAAATTTCTCATTACTATAGAAATCCAACTCATCATTTCCTATTTTCAGCCATCGCTAGCAGCATTTATATGTAAATACCAATAAAACCAATTATGATTTCCAAAAGAGCACAAGAACTGTCACCATCTGAAACCCTCAAAATTTCCGCCCGCGCCAAGGAGTTGAAGCGTGAAGGGCGTTCTATTGTTTCTCTCAGTGCGGGAGAGCCGGATTTTAAAACACCAAGACATGTATGCGATGCTGCCATTAAGGCGATTGAGGAAGGGTTCCATGGTTACACGATGAACACCGGTACACCGGAACTGCGGGAAGCGATTGTTGGAAAGCTGAAGCGAGACAACGGACTGGATTTTGCTCCCTCCCAGGTGATTGTCAGCAACGGTGCCAAGCAGTCGCTCGGGTTTAGCATGCTTTCTTTGATCGATCCAGGCGACGAAGTGATTATCCCGGCACCTTACTGGGTTTCCTATCCGCAGATGGTGAAGCTGGCCGAGGGCAAGAGCGTTACGGTGCGAACGGCTTTTGAAAATGATTATAAAATGACGCCCGAGCAGCTTGAAGACGCGATCAGCGATAAAACCAAAGCACTGATTCTCTGTTCGCCTTCAAATCCCACCGGCACGCGTTATACTGCGGATGAACTCCGGGGCCTGGCGGACGTGCTGGTTGAGTACCCGGATGTGTATGTGATATCAGACGAAATTTATGAGTATATCAACTACGAAGGCGATCACGACGGAATTCTGCAGGTCGCACCTGAACTAAAAGATCGCACACTGGTTATCAACGGGTTTTCAAAAGGGTTTGCCATGACGGGCTGGCGACTGGGATACCTGGCGGGACCGCAAGAGGTGGTCAATGCCGTATCCAAAATACAGAGCCAGGAAACCTCTGCACCCTCTGCTATCTCTCAAAAGGCAGGGGAAGCAGCCTATACCGGCAGCCTGGATGAAGTAAAGAAAATGCGCGAACAGTTCAAAGAACGGCGTGATTATATTGTTGATGCCCTCTCTTCTATTGACGGGGTCAAGTGCTTTAAACCGGCAGGGGCTTTTTATGTGTTCCCGGATGTCTCAGAACACTTGGGTAAAAGCACTGCTGATGGCGACAAGATAGAGACGACAACGGATCTCTGCCTGTACCTGTTGGACGGTGTTGGCCTGGCAGCTGTACCGGGCGATGCTTTCGGTGAGCCCAACGGCATCCGGCTGAGCTACGCTTCTGCCATGAAAGACCTGAAAGAGGGAATTAGCAGGCTGGAAAAAGGATTGAGCGAACTTTCCTGACCCAAACCGAGTTAACAAACTGAATTTTTGTACAAAAAGGTGATTTTGGCACACTTTATGATGTAAAAATGCCTTAAATCATAACCAACTGAACAGTTATGCCTACATACGAATACAAACGAGAAGACGGTTCCACCTTTGAGGTGACCCAGGGTATTAATGACGATCCCCTTGAAAAGTGCCCCGAAACCGGTCAAAAAGTGAAACGAGTGATTACCGGTGGTGGAGGCGTGGTTTATAAAGGTGACGGCTTCTATATTACAGACTACAAGAGAAAAGGTGAAAATAGCAACGGTTCTGCCAGTAATGGAGCCACCAAGTCGGAATCAAAGGCAGAGACGTCTACTTCTTAAAAAGTTAATTGCACCCAAAATTTTGTCCCGTGAGTCAAGACAAGCGCTCAGAACAACACGAGCAGGCGTTAGAGCAATTTGTGTTGCTTTGGGGCGAAATGGCGTCAGCGTGGGGTATCAACAAAACGATGGCCCAGATCCATGCGTTGCTGTATGCCGAGGCCGATCCGCTGGATACCGATACAATTATGGCACAGCTGGATATCAGCCGCGGGAACGCCAATATGAACCTGCGCAACCTGTTGAATTGGCAGCTCATCCACAAAGTCCATTTCAAGGGAAAGCGCAAGGATTTTTATACTGCTGAAAAAGATGTCTGGAATATAGTATCCACGATTGTCCGTGAGCGCCAGCAGCGAGAGGTAGCCCCGATTCGGCAGAATCTGCAGGAGTGTATTGCCGTGTTTGAAGCGGAAGGGGCGCAAACCGATGAGGAGAAGGAGTTCAAGGAGCGGATCGAGAACTTCATGACATTCCTCGAGATGTTTGAACGTTTTACCGAAGCGCTCCTTCCCTACATTAACAAGAACAATCTCAAGTTTTTGAAGCAGTTGGTAAAACTGGCTGAACTCAAAGAATCGATGAAGGGCAAGCTGCCTGACACTATTAAACTTCCGGTGGATGATGACAAGTAAAAGCTCCCGAGAGATTGGTCACGAAGGCGAAGAGCTGGCCGCTTCCTACCTTGAGTCGAAAGAGTATACCATCCTGGAACGTAACTATTTTTTTGAGCACGCCGAGGTTGATATTGTGGCCTATGACGAAAAACAGATCGTTTTTGTGGAAGTAAAATATCGCTCAGATACCGACTTCGGTGAACCGGAAGATTCTATCTCTGAGGAGAAGCAGAAAAACATTTTCAAGGCTGCTGAAGCCTGGCTTTATGAACGAAAAATGGATGGTTCGCCGGTTCGTTTTGATGTGATCTCCATTGTGCAGAGAGAAGAGGAAGCCCCGCAATTCAAGCACTTCGAAAATGCGTTTTGGTTGACGAATTAGAAACTTTGCCAAAAATTCGCGTCCAATTTCCAGGGTTTTTCGCACTTATTATCCCTCCAGCTGATCGAGTTAAATGGTTTTAGCGCAGGCGTAGGGAACGCAACAAAAATTTCACCCGCCGGCGACGTTTTTGGTATTCTAAGACTTAGTCAAGAAGATTCGGTTATCTGATGTTGATAGATTTTCACGTAAGGAGTCCCTCGTTTGATCACCGCAAACACCCGATACAGCAACTTGCAGACGACGGCATTGCG
>NZ_JAMQKA010000063.1:0-33297 GCF_031569985.1 Aliifodinibius sp. S!AR15-10
CTCCCGGCAGCAGCTGGTCGATCAACTCATGAGCTACATCAAAGACTATAACCAGAAGAACGCAAAACCATTCAACTGGACCTATGGAAAAGAGTACCTCACGAATTAAGTGGTAATGACACTAGTGTACTGTCCAAATATTAATATGGATAATGAATAAGCTATAACACAAAGCTACACCAAGAAGTCACAAAGGACCACAAAGAAATAAAATAGGCCTTGGGTAACTTTGAGATGTGCTTTGTGGATCTTTGTGAAACAGCCCAGCGGTAGCTGATCAATAACATCTAACCAATGTTAATTAAGCGACACTACACTAGGTTATGGATTTGGTATTCGCGAGGAATATTCGGGTCCCAGTTCAAGGTGACCTGCTTCTTTGATCGCATGGTTTTATGAGACTTCTGTAACTGACGTAAGACGACATTTATGATTAAACCTACTAAGCTCTTTGATTATTTAATAGTGCCTGTTCTTGTCATCGCATTGGTAACGGGTTGTAAAAATGGGAAAGAGCAAGATAAATTATTCACGCTGCTTGAATCCTCACATACCAATATTCATTTCTCCAATGATCTAACGGAAACAACACAAATGAATATCGCGGACTACTTGTATTTCTATGACGGCGGGGGAGTAGCGGTCGGAGATATCAACAACGATGGCCTGAAAGACCTCTTCTTTGCCTCTAATCAGTCTGAGGATAAATTGTATTTGAACAGAGGTGATTTTGTTTTTGAGGATATTTCAGAAAAAGCCGGCCTCGATCAAGATACGGCATGGTCCACCGGCGTAGCGATGGCTGATGTGAATGGGGATGGCTACCTTGATATTTATGTCAGTCAGTTAGGTGAATACAAGAGTATTCGTGGTAGAAACAGGTTGTACATTAATAATGGGGGAGATGGGTTGTCATTTACTGAAAAGGCTGAGGAATATGGTTTGGACCATGTGGGATTCGGTACCCAGGCGAGCTTTTTTGATTATGACAACGACGGCGACCTCGATGCGTATTTATTGAACCACAGCGATCACAACGTGCAAAATCTTGATTCCGCTTCCGTTCGGTTAACGCACGACCCAATGGCAGGAGACAAATTGTTGAGAAACGATACCCCCCTCTTTCCCCCCTCAAGGGGGGACGTAAGGGGGGTATTTACAGATGTTACCCGTGAAGCCGGTATCTACAGCAGCTCTTTAGGGTTTGGATTGGGAGTGGCCGTATCTGATCTAAACAAGGATGGGTGCATAGACATCTACATTGCCAACGATTTCCATGAAAACGATTATTTGTATGTCAACAATTGTGACGGAACATTTACGGAAAGGCTGGAACAGAAGATCACGCACACCAGTTTGTCCTCTATGGGCAATGACATTGCCGACTTTAATAATGATGGATTGCCTGATATAGTGGTTCTGGACATGCTGCCTGAAAAAGAGGAGATATTGAAAAGATCTGTTACAGAAGAACCTCAAGCTTACCATAAGAGGCTTGAGTTTGGATATGGTCGCCAACTTGCAAGGAACACCCTGCAACTGAATTTGGGGAATGGGCATTTTAGTGAAATTGCTCTCCTGGCCGATGTGCATGCTACAGACTGGAGCTGGAGCCCGCTTTTTTCCGATCTGGACAACGACGGAAGGAAGGATCTTTTTGTGACCAATGGCATTGTGAAAAGACCCAATGATCTTGATTTTTTGAAATATAAATGGCAACTGATAAGAGAAAACACTTCAGGGAGATCCCAACAGGAAATAGATGACTTCATCTCAAAAAGGGATTCGTTAAATCTTCTGTTTCTCGATAAATTGCCAACTGACAGAATATCTAATAAAGTATATCGAGGTATTGAGGATAGCCTGGCTTTTGAAGACAAGACGGTAGATTGGGGAGTGGAATATCCCTTTTTTTCCAACGGCGCCGCATATGCTGACCTGGATAATGATGGCGATCTCGATCTTGTTTTAAATAATATAAACGAAAAAGCTGCTGTTTACCGGAACAATGCGGATACGCTTTTATCGAATCATTATCTTCGCATTCGGCTCATTGGTGATCAAAAGAATTTGTCGGGAATAGGCGCCAAAGTGACCATTAAAACCCAAGAGGGGTTGCAGTTTTTGGAACAGGCACCCGTCAGGGGATTCCAGTCATCCGTTGACCAGGATCTTCATTTTGGACTGGGCAAAATCGAATCGGTTGATACCGTTCGGGTTATATGGCCTGACGGCAGATACCAGGTTCTGACAGATGTTGAAGCCAATCAATTACTTACCGTCTATCAGAAAGATGCAACCGGCCACTACGATTACAAAACATCTGATTCCGGTTCAACATTGTTAACGGATATTAGTGAAGAAATAAATTTGAGTTTCGAGCACGAAGAAAACAGTTACAATGATTTTGAATGGCAGCCCTTGCTTCCCCATAAATTATCCACCCAGGGCCCCAAACTTGCTGTAGGTGACGTAAACGGGGATGGCCTGGATGACTTTTACGCAGGTGGGGCTGTGAACCAATCGGGGCATCTGTTTATTCAGTCCGCATCCGGAGAATTTTCAAACAAGCGTCAAGCTGATTTTCTCAATGACAGTGATTCCGAGGATGTCGATGCAGCCTTTCTTGACATTGACGGCGATGATGACCTGGATCTCTACGTCGTAAGCGGGGGTAATGAATGGCAGTTTAGCAGAGAAGTTTTGAAAGACCGGTTATATATCAATGACGGAGACGGAAATTTCACAAAGTCAATGGACCTGCTCCCTGATGACTTTTATTCAAATGGTTCAACTGTGGCTCCGGGCGACTTTGATGCTGACGGGGACATGGATCTGTTTGTTGGCACACGATCTGTTATAAACAGTTATGGGCTGAACCCAAAAAATTATCTACTTCAAAATAATGGGAAAGGCGTTCTGGAAAATGCAACAGACGAGATTATACCTGATTTGCCTGGCGGAATGGTGACGGACGCAATCTGGACCGACATCAACAATGATCAGGAATTAGACCTGGTGACAGTGGGAGAATGGATGCCGGTTATGGTTTTTATAAACTCCGGGGGTAAGCTATTAAGCATTACTGATGAAGCAGGATTGGGAAAAACACACGGTTGGTGGAATACCATAGAGCCGGCAGATATTGACAACGATGGTGATGTTGACCTGATCGCTGGAAACCTGGGATTAAACTCTAAAATAAAGGCCTCTGATCAAGAACCGGCCACAATGTATGTGAAGGATTTTAACGAGGATGGCATACTGGAGCAGATATTATGTTTTTACAAAGATCATGTCAGTAGACCCTTTATAACCAGGGACGAACTGATTAACCAAATACCAGGTTTAGCAGCAAAATTCCCCACTTATCAATCTTATTCCCAGGTCAGAAGGGCAGAGGATATATTTGGCGAAGACTTATTGGAGCAAGCCCGAAAACAGACAGCATATAAATTCAGCAGCAGCGTCTTTGAAAACCTGGGTAATCATTCGTTCAAGATACATTCGTTGCCGGTTGAAGCAAATTTTGCACCCATCTATTCAATTCTGGCAGACGATGTGGATGGGGATGGAAACATTGATTTGCTAGCCGGGGGTAATTTGACTGATGCCTCCATTCGTCTGGGATTATACGATGCGAGCTATGGGTTATTATTGAAAGGCGATGGGCAAGGAGGATTCAACCCTGTATCATCAAATAAAAGCGGGGTATTCGTAAAAGGACAAATCAGGAACATTAAAAAGCTCAAGCAGGCCGATGGCCGGAACAGTTATTTAATGGCCAGAAACAATGATGAAATTGTGTTTTATAGATAATGATGGCCCAAGAGGTCTTTGCAATGACAAGCCGTGAAACCAGGATTTTGCAAAGCTCTTCTAAATAAATTAATTCCTAATCGGAGATCGAACAATGAAAGAGGTAAATAGGACTCCCGATATTCTTTCACTCATTGTACTCCTTTTGACACTTGTCAGTTGCAAAGGAGCACAGGAGAAGAATGTACAAATCCCACACAATGACGTTTGGCCGCGACCTGAAATTATACCTCTGCCTTCCGAACTTGCGGGAACAGAAGAACCTGTCATTTCCCTGAACGGTCAATGGAAGTTTACCTCTGATCCTCCGGAGGCTTTTTGGAGAAACGAGGTCAGCCCCACATCCTGGAAAGATATCAAGGTACCTGCGGAGGCCAGTTTTCATGTAGAAGGGTTGAATCCATATCGTCGATTGGAGCCCGGAGAATATCACTATGTATATAAAACAAGAATTCAGATTCCCTCCGAATTTAGCGGCAAAAAGATCAAACTTCGATTTGAGGGGGTTACAGGAACGGCTGAAGCATGGGTAAATGCGCAAAGGGTTGGGGAACATCATGGTGGATTCACTATCTGGAATCCGGATATAACCGAACATGTTACCCCCGGTCAAGAAGCCTGGATTGCCGTGGCAGTACGTGAGCCCAGTGGCAGTACCTCGACTAATACCTATAGAGGAGGAATAATACGGGATGTGGAACTTGTAGCCCTGCCGGAGACCCATATAACAAGATTGAATATTGAGACCGATCTTGACGAGCAATACCGTGATGCGATCCTAAAGCTATGGCTTCGTACTGAATTTTCCGACACATCTGACACTGCTAATATTAATTTTACGCTCTTGGATCCGGAAGGGGAACAGGTGACTCTGAATCCGGCTTCTATGGAGCTAACAAGGAAACAATCAGAACAGATAATCGGGATACCGGTTGCAGATCCTGTAAAATGGACGGCTGAACATCCCAAACTTTATACCCTGGAAACTCGCTTGGAAGTCGACGGAAAGGTCCAGGAGACCATTATAGAAAAAATTGGATTCAGGGAAGTTACTATTGATGGAAGGAAACTGCTGGTCAACGGCAACGAAGTTAAACTGAGGGGATCGGGCCAGTTCGACAGTGATCCACTTGACGGCAAATCACTTTCTGCTGAAGATGCCATTCGTGACATACAGCTCTACAAAAATGCCAATCACAATATGATACGCCCGTCTTGTTATATCACTACGGAAGATTTCCTGGCAGCGGCCGATAGCATCGGGATGTATATCATGGGAGAGATGCCGGTTACATTTGCCGCCCAAACCTCAGACAATGAATTCCTGCTCCCCGAATACCTGAATCAGACTGCTGAAACGGTTGAACAGGCCCGGAATCATCCGAGTATTATTATATGGATGCTCGCAAATGAAACAGGCTATGGATTTAACATCAAAAAAATGTCGCACTATGTGCATGCGGAAGACAGCAGCCGTCCCGTGATGTACAGCTGGTCCCATAGAGTAACGCCAAGCGACCCGCTGCCCTATGAAATCTACAGCTACCACTACCCGTCATATGATGTCGATCTAAGCGAGCCTGGTGTGGCCGTATTCAACGGAGAGCTCAATCGTGAAATTCCGCCGATGCCTGTTTTGGCTGACGAATTTGCCCACCCGGCATCTTACAATTACGAGGAAATGCGGCGGGACCCCAACGTACGCAACTTTTGGGGACGAAGCATTAAGATATTCTGGGAGAAGATGTTTACTACTCGCGGGTCACTCGGAGGTGCAATTTTTGCGGGTATCGACCATCCGATAAATCATACCAATGTATATCCATGGGGCTTGCTTGATAAGTGGCGCAGACCCAAGCCCGAGTACTGGTCGGCCAAGAAAGCGTTTTCGCCGGTGCGTCTCGATGTGGAACAGATAAACCTTGAGGATGCCGATGCTTTGGTTCTGCCTGTAAAAAACTGGTTTGATCATACAAATCTGAGTGAAATAACATTCACGTGGTCGGTTGGAGAGAGAACCGAAACCATTCAGGGGCCGGATGTTTCTCCTCGAGAAGAGGGTACGGTGCGGATCCCGTTTAACGGGCTGCAGCCGGGGGATCTCATAAATCTTAAAATACATCTTCCCAGAGATAACAGACTGATAGATGAATATAATGTATCGGTAGACCCTGAGTCTCGTTCATTGCCCTCACCGGCAGGTCCTGCACCTGACGTCAGCGAAGACTCACAACGTATTACGGTTGCAGGAGAGGACTTCAATATAACGTTCAGTAAACAAAGTGGATTAATAACTTCTGGCACGTTTGGAGGAACCCCTCTTATTACAGACGGGCCATACCTACACATTATCGGGGCTGAGTTAAGCGACTGGACACTTTCTGATATTGGAACATCGGTCGAAGATAATGAAGTGGTGGTAACCATCGATGGAACGTATCAGGCCAGACCTGAAATCCCGCGTGGTTTTGACGAAGATGAGGAGGATATTCCGGCCAGAGAACCTATAACTGTGGAAACCACCCTTGAGGTTCGGATTGATGGACAGGGATTAATAAGCACCGGTTATCAGATTCATCAGTTTCCCCTTGAAGCTCCGGAGACCAGGGTAGTTCCCTGGAATAATACCAACGCCGGTGGATATGAAGAAATCGGTGTACGCTTTCTATTAAATGACAGGATTAGCTCGCTAAGTTGGGAGCGAGATGGGCTTTGGTCGGCCTATCCGGAGAATCACATTGGACGAAATGAAGGAGTCGCCCCCCGTACTACGGAAAACGAGAAACAAGTGGGAATTGAACCTGATTGGCCGTGGAGCCTGGATCAAAAAGATTTCGATCTGTTTGGCCCTGATGACCCGGGGAACCGAGGGACCAATGACTTTCGAAGCATGAAAGAGAATATCTATCAGGCAACGGCTTTAACTCCAGAAGGTGTCGGCGTCCAGGCTTTGTCCGATGGCACCGAAGCCGTGCGACTCGAATTGGCGGGAGCGGGTCCAGCGACCGGAGTGTGGATGCATATCAATAATGAATGGAACTACAGGCACCTGGGACTGGGCAATTTTATGAAGCCCCCCATTATTATCCAATCGGGGTATAGTGATTATGTTTATGTACGTTTCGTGGACTAAAAAGTCTAAAACGCTAGATAAATTAGTATGAGAACAGATGAAATATATATCAATGAAATGTTGATAGAGTAGGATTCGATAGCCGAGTGATATTAACAGAATACAATCTCCAAAAGTGTAAAGTATGGAAAAGAAAATAATTTCAATTCTGACAGGGATGGTACTTTGTTTCCTATTCCTATTTCATTCGGGTTGCGATACGGAAGTAAATCATCAAAAAGAGTTAAAACCATATACCATCAATCATTGGACTGCGGACTCATCGCGAATCGACCTATCATTTTTGTTAGATGCACCAGCGGGCAAGCATGGTTTTGTTACGGCTAAAGGGGAGCATTTTTATACCGAAGACGGTAAACAGGTTCGTTTTTGGGGTGTAAACATTACCGACTGGAGCCCCGGCTCAGTGCAAATACCATCCATGGAAAATGCGGCTCTTTGGGCCCGGACATTGGCCAGGTATGGTATAAATATGGTCCGGCTTACCTTCCTTGATTTTCAAACGCCACGCGGACTCATTGACGCCGATCGCAATGATACCCGGCACTTTGACCCCGAGCAGCTCGACCGGTTCGATTACTGGGTCTATCAACTCAAGCAACACGGTATCTATGTGAATTTCAATCTCGTAGTGGGACGTACATATAAGGAGGGAGATAATGTAGTTGATTACAAAGATATAGGATGGGCCAAGTACATTACCTATTTTTCTCCCCAGATGATTGAGCTACAGAAAGAGCTGGCAGAAAAATGGCTCTCGCACAAAAATCCCTACACCGGCACGCAATACCGGAATGAACCGGCAATAGCTGTATTTGAACTGGTCAACGAGAATACCCTTTTTCATGCTTGGCACAGTGGAGCTCTCCACCCACCCGAGGAACCTCGGTCAGATCCGAATTTTAAGCCCATCACGCCCTTCTATTCCCAAATGCTTACAGAGCAGTTTAACGAATATCTGGAACAGCAGTACACAGCCGATGAATTAGTCCAGTTGCGCCAAGAGGCTGGAGTGGAAGAAAACGAACCCATTCCCCGACTCAAGAAATCAGAAGTACAGTCTGAGACGGACCCCGGGGAGCTGTTTCATGCGACGATGGATTTCTATATGCATGTAGAGCGGAGTTATTTTGAGGAGATGGAGCGCTATCTAAAGAATGAGGTAGGGCTGAAATCATTGCTATATGGGACAGCTGATTTTTTTCATATGAGCGGGCCATCCTACCCGATGGTTTGGTCGAATTCAACATTGGATTTCATAGGCGGTCATATGTATTGGCAACATCCCAGTGTCAGTGGGGAAGTGAACACTCCAATGGTAAATGACCCCGGTTTTTCGAGCGTTATGCGCCTTTCGCGAACGGCATTGGCCGGGACGCCGTATGTCGTCCCGGAAACCAACCATCCTTCCCCGAATTTTTATGATAGTGAGGGGATTCCGATTATCAGTGCTTACGGTCGTTTTCAAGACTGGTCGGGAATTCTGATGTATACCTTTGAACCTAAGGGAAGCCGGGAATACGCTCCATATATCGGTGATTCCTTCGATATTTCTCATCATCCGGTGAAGATGCCGCAGATGGCGGCTGGTGCACTTATGTTTTTGCGAGGGGATGTGAGTCCGGCTGTCCAGACCCTGGAACGAACCTACACGATGGAACAGCTTCGGGAAACGATGCTGGGAACCGAAGCGGAACGCCCCTACTACACCCCCGAATTCGACGATCTGTTGGTACTGAAGCATGGGGTGCAGATTGGCTCGATGGATGGGCCCCCGACACAAGGAGAGCGGTTGGAAGAGGAACAGAATCCTATTGTGTCGGATACAGGAGAACTTGCCTGGCATCTTCCAGAAAACGAAAAGGAAGGAATGGTGACTATAGATGCTCCGCGCTCGCAGGGCATGATTGGTTTTGTTAAGCAGTATGAGGTTTCCATGGAGAATCTTTCGATCGAAGTGGACAATGAATTTTGTTCGATTACCCTGTCTTCACTGGATGAGGACACTAGGGCGATTGCCGATGCTTCCCGGATGCTTTTAGTGGCGGGAGCCCGGGCAGAAAATACCGGAACAATCTGGGGTGAGGCTGGGATGCGAATTACCGAACGCGGGGAATCCCCTTCACGCATTGAAGTGGTTACCGGAGAGGTGACTCTGCGGGGACTTGAGGGTGCAGAATCAGTACGGGTATATGCACTGGACGGCAGCGGTCGGCGGATGGGAAAACCGGTAATAGCAGAATCAACTGGATCAGATTGGGTATTCTCTATTGGCGATCAGACGACTACCTGGTATGAAGTGATTGTTCAAAGATAACTTGATACAAATTATATGTTCGCCCATTATAAAAGTTCAAGGATACCGAAATGCCCTACGTAGCACATGAGTGGGGAAACACAACGTTTTTCCCGAGATCAGTAGATATACTGGCATGTATAAGGCGAAAAACTTGGAAATGTTCAGGTCGCTCATGAACGAGAACGGGCCGGAAGGGAAGGTGCACGAATTTATGATGGCATCTGAGAAGCTCCAGGCTATAATGTATAAGGCCGAGATCGAGGCCGCACTCAGAACGCCCGGTTTCGCCGGCTTACAGTTGCTTAATCTGAATGATTCTCCCGGCCAGGGAACGGCATTGATTGACGTGTTGAATGCATTCTGGAAAGAAAAGGGATATATCACGCCGGAAGCATTTCAGCTGACATCTTTTCACAACAACTAAAATGAATGAAACAAGTAATGATTATGAGGAAATCACAAAAAAAATTGGTATTCATTTGGTCCGTTTTTGTCATATTAGGACTATTTTTCAATAAAGGAATGGCACAACAGCCTGATTCTATTTCTACGGTTGATATTAACTACGCTATAGGTGCAGACCTGTCCTTCCTTAAATCCGCCGAAGACCGGGGCGTGGAATTCAAGGAGAATGGGGAAGTGAAGCCGGGACTTGAAATCTTCAGCGATCACGGGTACAACTGGATCCGTCTGCGGCTGTTCCATTCACCCGACCGACTGCCCAACGACCTGGAATATACGATCGAGCTGGCTCAGGAGGCCCAAGAGCGTGGATTCAAATTCCTGCTCGATTATCACTATGCCGATAGCTGGGCCGATCCCGGCAAGCAGCCGATTCCCGCAGCCTGGGATACGACCAATGTTGAAGTACTGATCGATTCAGTGTACCAGTATACCAAAAATACGATTGAGGCATTTCGCAAGGCAGGCGTAATGCCGGAGATGGTACAGATCGGCAATGAAGTGAGAAATGGCATGATGTGGCCACTTGGAAAACTGCCTGAGAACTGGGACAATTTCGCAGCTCTCTTTAAAGCGGGTGTGGACGGAGTAGATGCCGGTCGGGGACAGGCACCACGACCATTGATTATGCTTCATTACGATAACGGGGCTGATACCGACGGGGCAAAACAGTACTACGAGAAGTTCAACTCCTACAATATCCCCTATGACATCATCGGTCTTTCATACTATCCCTGGTGGCACGGTAACCTGCTGCAGTTGCGAGAAAACCTGCTTTCGCTGGTCGATAATTTTGACAAGGATATCGTGCTTGTAGAAACAGGCTATCGTCCACACGAATACGAAGATTTTGCCGCACCTTATCCTGAAGATACACCCGGCGGGCCGCGCAAGGCCTTCCTGGAGGATGTGAATGAAACGTTGTTAAACGTTTCCAGCCGCAAGGTTAAAGGCGTCTTCTGGTGGGAGCCCGCCAGTCGATGTGGAAGTGATTACTTTGACGAAGATTGCAATGCGCGACCTGTCATCAACGTGTTTGACAAGTACAAGCGAGGGAAAACGGGAGAAGATGATGCTCCGGAGTAGCATATCTTAGCTTCTAAAGAAAAATAACCTGAAATTAAGCCACTTTTTAATAGTAACTCCAAGGAAAAATAGTGTAATGAAAGCAATCAGTCTAGAATTAGTAAACAGAGGTGCCATATCTCTGGTATTGGCGATATTTACCGTTGCTGCCGCTACTGGCACCAGCATGGGGCAGTCCTTCGAAAGTCCGGTTAACAGTGTAATCGATTCAGAACAAAAAACAATTACAGTGACCGAAGATATCCGGTACAAGGAAGGAGACAGCGAGGCATGGAAGCTCGACCTGGCGATGCCGGCTAATTTCGGGAGCGGGCTGCGCCCGGCGTTGGTGATCGTCCACGGTGGCGGATGGAGAGGCGGCTCAAAGTCGGTTGACGTCTACCAGAAGATGATGGTTGACTATGCCCAGCAGGGGTATGTCACTATTAATATCAACTATCGCCTGTTGGATGAAGCCGAGTTCCCGGCCTGTATTGAAGATGTGAAGACCGCCGTTCGCTGGCTACGCGCCCATGCCGACCAGTACCAAGTAGACCCCGACCGAATCGGGGCGTATGGGCACTCGGCAGGTGCACACCTGGCCATGATGCTGGCGATGGCTCCGGAATCGGCCAGTCTGGAAGGCGAAGGCTGGAACGAGTATTCAAGTATGGTCAATGTAGCTGCCGCCGGTTCACCTCCCACCGAACTGGGTCGTGATACCCCGATGGCAAAAGAAGAATGGTGGCCGATCGGGTATATCGCGGGCGACCATCCTCCGCTCTTTCTTATCCAGGGCAGTGAGGACTCTGTTGTTCGCCCCGAGCTGACCGAAGACTTTGTCGAAAAGATGAAAGATGCGGGAGCAGATATCAAATACATGAAACTGGAAGGCGGCCATGGGGTGGCCTATAACGAACAGCTCGATGTTACCGAACCCGCACTGGAGGAGTTTTTTGCCAAACACCTGAAGCCGGGGCAACAATAAATCTAATGATAAAGATGGGGCGGTGGAGATACCGCCTCTTTTTTATGACAGATAATTTTTTTTAGATAATTAATACGGAGATAATTATGAAGAGAATACTCCTCTATACAGTATGTATTACTGCCGCAATGTGGGTATTCGGGTGCAGCAGTGATACAAACACCGCTGAAGTACCCCAGCAATTTAATCACGATATTAACCTGCAGAACGCAGGTACCAGCGCTGACAAAGTGGCCAGTGTGGATTCCCTGCTTCAGTCTTTTGTGAACCAAAAGAAGGCCAGCAGTATAGCTGCATTTGTGGCCAAGGGTGGTAATGTAGTATATCACAAGGCATTTGGTTGGAAGGATATCGAAAACGAAGTGCCGGCCACCGTTGACGATTATTATATCCTGTTTTCACAAACCAAAGCGGTCGTTACCGTTGCATTTATGACGCTTGCAGAACAGGGACTTGTGGCCGTGGATGAACCGGTTTCAGAATACTTTCCCGAAATTCCCAACCAGGTGGTGACTTCGGTCAACGAGGACGGGACCTATGAAACGCGCCCCGTTAAGTCACCGATGACGTTTGCCCATCTGATGTCGCACTCATCGGGACTTAATGCCGGCCCTGTCGGCCAGATTCGGGATGCTGAAATGCAGGGATCCCAGGAGTCCGAAAATGCGAGCTCAGATGATACGCCGGGAGGGCAGCGCAGCTTTGGCACTGATCCTGAGTCGCGATACCTGGAAGATGAGATGCTTGCCCTGGCCGAATATCCGCTCGGCTTTGATCCGGGAACAGAATGGAATTACCACATCAGCACGAATATGCTGGGGTACATGATTGAGCGTATTTCCGGCCAACCGTTGCGGCAGTATGTGAAGGAGACGGTGCTCGATCCGCTCGGCATGGATGATACTGACTGGTACTACGATGACCCGGCGGCCCTCGACCGCTTTGTGAAGGTCTACAACGCTGTTGACGGGGAGCTGGAACCCGCCTCAAACCGGTTCAGCGAGGCGACCGTCAGCGACCAGCAGACCTACGTTGAGGGGGCAATCGGACTGAACGGGCCGATCGAGGATTACGCCAAATTCTGCCAGATGCTGCTCAACAAGGGTGAATTCAACGGGCAGCGAATATTGCAACCGGAGACCATCGAGCAGATGACAACCATAAACCGGCTGCCTGAGGTAAACTCCGGTGGCGAGGGCTTCCAGTTTGGGCTCGGATTTGAGCTTTACAATGAACAAAAGAAACCTGTTCCCGAAGTCTCAAACACCGCATACGCCTGGGGTGGGCTGTACGGCACGTCATACATCATCGATCCCGCGAACGATATGATCGCCCTGTTCTACCTGAATATGCCCCGGCATGAACCACTGTACCCACAGTTCCTCAGTAAAGCATATCAACTGTTTGAGACAAATAGCATTAAACAAAAATAATGGAGGAATCAATAATATGAGTAAAAGGAAATTATTAAACATCTATCTGCAAATAGTTTGTGTTCTGTTAATGCTGCCGTCATTTGCTACGGCACAGCAGCCTGATATGCCGGCGGGATGGTCGGACGGCTACGTCTATGCGAATGGAATTCGTATGCACTATTACCAAGCTGTTCCGGCGCCGGAAAAACCGGTAATTGTGATGTTTCACGGCGTTACGGATAACGGTCTCTGCTGGAGTACGTTGACTTGGGAGCTGCAGGATGATTATAACATTTTTATGGTTGACACCCGCGGTCACGGCCTGTCGGATCCCTTCACGTCTTCCGACGACGGCGATACCCTGGTGAAAGACGTGGTTGCGTTTGTAGAGGAGAAGGGATTCGAGAAGCCGATCCTGATGGGCCATTCCATGGGAGCGGCCACGGTCATGAGGGTAGGGGCAGAGTATCCCGAGCTGGCAGAGGCGATTGTTATGCTTGATCCCGGCCTGGGAAGAGGTCCCGGCGGGCAGGCTGATGACGAAGACCAGGAACAGGACATTGATGAAGAAACTGAAGAGAATGAGGAGCGTGAAGGTCCGCCCACTCCCCCGCAGAACCCGGATCAGCTTTCCGTAAGTATGTTTGGTTCGCCCGAAACGCTGGTTGCCCAGAACAACTACAGCTTTGAAGACCTGGTGGCGTTATGCCAGCGCCAGAACAGCAAGTGGGCAATGATGGATTGCCATTATTGGGCACTCTCGAAAAAGCAGTATCACGGCGCCTATAGCAGCCAGAAGTGGCAGGTGATGTCTGGCACAATGCGGACAGGCAATTCATTGGCAAAGATCCCGGTGCCCGCACTCATTCTGAAAGCAGATGCCTCCCTGGAGGAACGTAAAACCCACAAGGAAGCGGTCAGCGTGATGCAGGACGGCGAGCTCGTGCATATCGATGAAGCCGGCCACAACCTGCACCATGACGAGTTAAGGCGTACCGTGGAAGAGATCACGGAGTTTCTTTCCGATCTCTAAATAGCAGCGCATTTTTTAACAAGCACAATTGCAGGATATTTACCACCAGGTACCGCCTCGTCTGTGGCGGTACTTTTATATTGCTCTACAATCCACACATCTTCGAGGTAGAAAAGAGTATAAGTTAACGTCAGTTCGAGATAAACAGCCGGTACGATTTACTTTTGAACCACTAACCCTTCCAGCTGCTAAAAAACGGTCGATGACCGGCATGTAGCAGCATTCCGGGAAACCCGAGGACTATTCCAGCAAAATTGCTCGCTTCCGTCCGCTCTGCGGCGGAAACCCCTCTGACGCTCCGCGTCTCTATGGTACCATAGGTTGTATTGGACACGGAGCGTCCAAACAGGTCCCAACGCAGAGCATTGGGACCAAGCGTGGAATCTACAATCCACACATTTTCGTGGTAGTAAAAAGAGCAGAAGTAAGTTTTTAAGCCTCAGAGTGTCCGGTTTAAATCCACCATTTCATCATTTTAAACAGATCGTTTTGCCCCTTAACACATTTAATCAAAGTTCTTCTTTTGTACGGTCCACTGGGGAGATTTAGAGAGGCCGCTGGGAGAGCCGGTAAACAACTTACCAGCCTCTTCATCGCCTTTTAGCTGCCATTGGTACCAGGCAGTGGCTACTTTGGCAAATTCACCCCCGTGAGGCTCAGCATAGGTCCCGGCATGTCCGACATCCATGTTGGCCATGAAAACCGGTACATGATTGATCCGCTTGAAGTCATCCATGCCGTTGTCATAAGCGATATCAGACTCACCGCCCAACATATAGAGCGTAGGTGAGTGCAGCTTGTCCAGCTGTTTTTTAGAGAGGGAAGGCATGCCCTCCATGCCACTATCAGGACTTGGCAAAATACCGCTATTAAATACACCAACAGTTGTAATCCGTTCATCCGGGGCTACTTCAAGGGCCTGGAGACCACCACATGACATGCCGCTAACAGCGATGTTTTCTGTATCAATTTTATTGTGGTAGGGACTGTCTTTGTCACTATTTTGTGCTATGGCCCAGTCTAAAGCATCAGTTAACAGAGAAGATTTTGACAATTCCCTCTTTTTTTCTCCTTCTTCTGGCATAGGTCCAATGGCTATAACCAGAAAGCCGTGGGAAGCCACTTCATTTAAAAAGTTGACATGCTCCCAGGGAGAATTATTACATGCCCCGTTCCCCCAGGCTATGATGGGTAGTTTTATTCCCGAAAACACTCAGATTTTCGGGACGAAATACCGTATGTGTGGGTAATGTATTTTCCGAAATCATTAATGCCTTATAGGGACCAGTACCCCCGGCCTCCACAGTTCGTGATTCACTTTGTGCCAAAGCTGAATTTAAAGAAACCGTTCCGATGAACAGTACGGATAAAAAGATGGTGTACAAGATCTTCTGGTGATGTTTAAATCGTTTCATAAGGCGTTTATTGATTTATTTTATGATCTCTGAAGGTACCTGCGAAATGTACAGGCCTAGCAATAAATAATTGAATAGATCTCTGGTGAGCCGGAAAGTTAGCGATCAAAATCTCCCACTATTCCTGTTTCAAAATCGATGAGTCTGTTTCCTATAATAACAAGAAAAAACCAGCTTTATGCAGGGGATATTTGTCAATGTATTATGGTGAATTTCGGAATATCGCTAACTAGGGCCTGCTCAAAAAAATTCGCGAACGCTTTTTTTGGTAAGGAGTGTTCCTTTTGTGTGAACAAAAACGAACCCCAAAAATCACCGCTTGGGGATTTATTAGCTCGGTTTCTTTCTTAACGCCTGCGCTGCCTTTGCCCGGCCGGATCATAAATAAAAGGCCGGGGGGAGAACCCCCAGGTATCTCTGGCAGCCCCAAGTCCAGAAAATCCCTGCTACAGGTGCTCTGAGATACCCTTAAAGTGGAAAAGCACGTTCCTTATAAAAGCAGAAGGCGAAAATATCTGGGATTTTATGGTGAGTTTTTTGGTGCCCAGTTCGAAAGTCCCGACCCTTGTCGGGATTTTCCTCACCGAAAAAATGAACACCCCATTTTGAAAGGGATTGCTAACTTATGGTAGGATATATAGTGCCTACCCAAAAGCTAACAAAATGCAGGGTTTTTGAGGGAATTAGCGAATAATTTTGCATTTGAACACCCATTTAACCTTGCAAGTTGCTTGCCAATAATGACTTAGTATCCGTCTGAGGAAGCTCTAACTACTAACTCTTTTTCGAAATTTTCTTTGAAGTTAATCTTCCCTTTCAGAAACGCCTCACTATTCAATAATTTTTACAGATAAAGCCCCTTCTTATTCTTTGATATTAGGCCCTTTTTATTCACTTTTAATCTGTTGTAGTCGCAGCCTGAAGAAATCAGTGTTTTATTATTGAATTAGCCAGATAAGAATGAATAATCAAGCAAACTCATTTGCAGTTAGTACCCAGACTGATCCTTTTCATTTGTTTTATAACTGCAGGAAATTTGTTGGCTCAGACAAGAGGTTGGATGGCTCGTTCTCCCATCATTTATCCTGATAAAAGTGTACCCTTAAGCTTTGAAGCTAATTCCTTACTGAACATTGGAACTTGAACATACCATTTTAATACCATGAGAATCATTTTTTTCGCACTGATATTAATGCTGAATTTTTCTACAGTCTTTGCTCAAGGGTGGATACCCGAAGTAAGAGAAGATGTCCCCTTGGACTCTATCAGGCTTAGCGATCCCGCCATTCTTGCTGATGAAAAAACGCAAACCTACTACATGACCGGAACGGGTGGCTTGCTTTGGGAAAGCAAGGACCTGCGTACATGGACGGGTCCTTTCAAGGTTGTAGAGACCGATCCTGAATCATGGATGGGGCCTCAACCAATGATATGGGCCGCCGAATTACATCAATACAAGGGTAAGTATTATTACTTTGCCACATTCACCAACAGGGATGTGGTTATCGATACGGTAAAGGGCAATGCCATTAATCGGCGTTCCAGTCATGTATTGGTTAGTGACCAGCCCGATGGCCCTTACGTTCCCATGGAAGACGATATGTATTTGCCACCGGATATCCCCACTTTGGATGGCACTTTTTGGGTAGGAAAGGATGGCAAACCGTATATGATTTACTGCGAAGAATGGTTGATTAACTGGAACGGGACCATGGAAAAAATCGAATTGAAACCTGATTTGTCCGGTACTGTGGGGGAAGGAGAAGTGTTGTTTCGGGCATCTGATTCTCCCTGGAGCAAGGAGCGGGATGAAGACGGTAATGTGATCCCCAACAAGGTTACCGATGGCCCCTGGTTGTTCGAAACGCAAACCGGAAAGTTGGGGATGATATGGACAAGCTGGGCTTTTGATGACTATGTACAGGGGGTGGCTTACTCAGAAAGCGGTACACTGGACGGTCCATGGGTACACCAAGAGGAGCTGATAACTCCGCCAAACTTCGGGCATGGCATGCTCTTTCGAACCTTTGAAGGAAAGCTGCTTATGTCGGCTCACAGCCACAAAAGTGCAGAAGGGCGCTACATCCGAATACCTCATCTTTTTGAAGTGGATGATTCCGGGGACAGAATAGCCGTAAAGGGACTATATCAGCCGTAGATAAAATTAAAAGTCTATTAGCATGGCAGGCACTTCCCGACCGTTTGTATCGGGGTGCCGGTGAGGAATGCAGTGGCAGATTTTCGTCTTTGCTATCTGCACTCTGCCTGTAGATATTGGGATAACGACCTTCGGTAAACGCCAATATTACAGATTCGGATCTTATGAGCAAAATGCTTATAAAAAATTGGGGACGAGCAATTCACTATTAGAAATTCAAGTGTCTACCCTCATCCTGAAAGCAGATGCCTCCGCAGGTGCGCGAGACCCACAAGGAAGCGGTCAGCGTTATACAGCACGGCGAGCTCGTGCATATCGATGGAGCCGGCTACAACTTGCACCATGAGGAATCAAGGCGCACCATGGAAGAAGATCATGGAGTTTCTTTCAACGCTTTAGTGGCAGCTATCTCGGTAAACTAAAATTTCGGCAGTAGCGCCCTGTGTGCACCAAGCCTCAGGGTTCGTTTTATAGTTGACTACCGCCACATGGGGTATGTGCCCTTCGACGCATACCCTATGTGCCGTACTACGCACGGCGACTTACTTTAATGAATGGGGGAGCTTAGATTGATCTTGGTACCCTTTTTTGACCCACCCTCTACTACGCCAAGGCTTCTTAGAGCAAACTAATCCTTTCAAAGCGTCCCCCTCCCTGCGACAGCGAGTTTCTGTTGTAGGGAGAGAACGAAGCCTGTCCCGAAGATTTTCGGGGAGTGGGTTACACAAAGGGCAAAGCATGAGTAAATTCTCGCGCTATGGATAAGGCAGAACTGTGTTGTATCTGTCAGATAAGCGGAAATAAATGGTTACTCAATCGAAATAACGCGTTAAGCTAATATCTGGAAAAATGCTTGCATATGATTGAGATATTAAACCTATTAAGTCACTGCAAGACAGAGTTTCAAATGAGAATTACCGATCAAACCTACAATGCATTATATAATTACTACCCTTCTATTTTTATTAATGGCAATTCTTGGCTGCCATCAGGCTTTAGCCCAATTTACCATTACAGACCAGGATGGTGCCATATCCATTGTGCACGATATTGAACACTCGGCCTTGGATTCCATTGCCGCGCACCTGCTGGCCCGGGATATCGAGGCCGTAACCGGTCAGCGACCGGAGGTCTTTACCGACCTGCATGAAGTGGGGGGCAATGTGATCATCCTCGGCGATGTCAGCTCCGATTTGATCAGCCGCCATGTGGATACGTCCCGCCTTGCGGGCCGGTGGGAGATGTATGGGCGGGTATTTAGAGATGGACCTACCGCTGGTATCGATCAGGCGATGTTCATCGTTGGGAGCGATCCCCGGGGGATGGCCTACGGGGTTTTCGAACTGTCGAGGGAGATTGGCGTGTCACCCTGGTACTGGTGGGCGGACGTGCCGGTGGAACAGAAGAACACCTTGTCAGTGAGTGCCCAAGACACATTTTCAACCTCCCCATCAGTTAAGTATCGGGGCGTCTTTCTCAATGATGAAGGGTGGGGTTTGGAACCCTGGGCGTCCAACACGTTTGAGCCGTCCGTTGGCAATATGGGGCCCAAAACCTACGCCAAAATCTTTGAGCTGTTGCTCCGCCTGAAGGCTGACATGGTGTGGCCGGCGATGCACCCCAATACCGAGCCTTTCTTCCAGGTGCCCGGCAACGCCGAGACCGCCGAAAAATGGGAAATTGTGGTCGGAACGTCTCACGCTGAGCCAATGCTCCGTAACAACGTGGGCGAATGGGATCACGAAGAGAGGGGCGACTTCAATTACCAGACCAACGCCTCCTCAGTCTACGAATACTGGCAGGAGCGGGTAAAAGAGAGCAAGGATGTGAACGCCATCTACACGGTAGGCATGCGGGGCGTGCACGACAGCGGCATGGAAGGGTTCGACTCTATGGACGAGAAAGTCAGTGCGCTCGAAAAGGTGATTTCCGATCAGCGGGGACTGCTCAGCAGGTATATCAATGAAGATGTGTCCGAAGTACCGCAGTCGTTTACCCCGTATAAAGAGGTGCTCGAAATCTACGAAAATGGCCTGAAGGTCCCGGAAGATATTACCATCACGTGGCCCGACGATAATCATGGGTATATCCGGCGGTTCTCCGACCAAGCCGAGCAGCGCCGTTCGGGCGGGGCAGGGGTGTATTACCACTTGTCGTATCTTGGAGCACCTCACCCGTATATCTGGCTATCCCCGACAACACCCGCCCAGGTCTGGCGGGAGATGCGGCGCGCCTGGCTGCAAAACATGAATGAGATATGGATCGCCAACGTGGGTGATATAAAGCGCCGCGAATGGGAGACCGAGTTCTTTATGGACATAGCCTGGAACATTGATTCGTGGAGCCCGGAAAATATCAAAAGCTACTTTGAAACCGTTGCTTCACGGGACATTTCGGAGGAGCATGGCGAAGAGATATCTGAGATGATGTGGGAATACTACCGGCTGGCCACCGAGCGGAAGCCGGAATTTATGGGCTTCAACGAATCGCAATGGAACGGGTGGACGCCCATCCGGGATCCGCTGTACAGCCTGTGGCATTATGGCGATGAGGTTCAGCGGCGGATGGAGAGCTATCAGCAGCTGCAGTCCCGTGCACAAAAACTCAGGGATGAGATTCCCGATGAGGCCCGTGACACGTACTTCCACCTGGTCTATTATCCCATTGCCGGGGCCACGGCTATGAACGAGAAGTGGCTGTACGCCTACAAAAGCAGGGAGTATGCCAACCAGGGCCGGGCGGCGGCGAACACGATGAGCGATTCGGCATTTGCGGCATACGATCAGATACAACAGTTAACCCACCATTATAACCACGAGGTGGCCGGGGGCAAATGGGAGCACATCGTAGATTACAGCCCCAGCTATGAAAAAGGCTCCCTGGTATTTTGGGAGCCGATCACCAAGCGCATCGAAACCGAAGATGCCCGTGGATTGGGGGTTGCAATTGAAGGTCAGCCTGAACCCCTCCAGCCGACCAAAGGCAGCCTGCCCGGCATCACAACACGGGGATCAAACATTGAGCTGAACGCCTCGGAGGCCGAGCTGTCCGGGGAGCTTGAGACGGGAACAGATTCGGAAGGAACGTTCGTAAGGTGGCCGGAAGAGGGGAGCGATCGCACAATTTCCGGCTTACACTGGGATACGATTCCATATGAAATAGACCATCCCACAAAAGCGGTGTTTGAATTTTACCTGGAGGACGAGCCCGGTGGAGTCCACACCCTCAATATGTCGACCTATCACCCGGACGAAGACAGCAACTCCTGGTGGGTTACCGTTAATGACAAGCCGGTGGTTCAGGCGGACGGTCCGGTAGGCCGAATCCAGCAGCTGAAGGTTGACGAATATGTGCTGAAACCGGGCAGGAATACCCTGACGATTCATCCCCGCGAGGACGGAGCCAAACTTTACGGGATAGAGTTTGTCCAGGAATCCCAGAACCTGTCCCCAAGTTACACTGAAATGAATCGTCTTCCGACATTCAATCGCTACACCCGGCAGCACCACTTTGTTGACATTTACAGCCGCGGGCAAGAAACCCAGCATTGGTCCGCCAAAACCAGTGCTCCTTGGATTCAGCTGAGTGATGATGAAGGGGAACTGAGCGGCGGATCCGAGCGCATATGGGTAACCGTCAACTATGACCAAGCACCTGCCAGCGGTGATATTAGTGGTCACATTGACATTACCAGTGGTGAGCAAAGCTACCGGGTCGCGGTCTCGGCGTTCAATCAACAACTCTATCCTTCATCAGACGCCTTTATCGAGACGAACGGTGTAATTTCCATGCTGGCCGGCCAGTATAGCCAAAATCAGGTTGGGAGAGCAGCTTCCTGGCGCCCGGTAACCGGGTTGGGGCGCAGCGGTTCAGCGATGCTGCTGGAGCCTATGAAAGGGTGGTACGTCAAGGAGTTGTCGCAGGTGCACCAGCAATCTCCCGCGCTCGAATATGAAATTGTGGTTACCGAAGGCGGGGCGGCCGAGGTGATCGTTGAGGCGGTGCCGGCCTTTCCGCTGAACCCATCCCAACAGCTGCGATGCGCCATCAGCATTGGCGACGGGGAGCCCCAGTGGATCAACTTTGAAATGGGCAATCCCGGTTCGCAACCGTGGATAGACAATGTGCTGGAAAGTCGCATGATCGGAACCGGCCAGCTGGACCTGGAACCCGGCACGTATCGACTTAAGCTGTGGGGGACCGATCCGTCCGTCAATGTTGATCAAATCACGATTGACTTTGGAGGGCTCGAGCCGTCTTATGTTGGGCCGTCTTCAACCAAGATAAGACGTGGTCATCTGTAATTCTTTTGTATTTGATTCGGGTGATCAATGGCTCGGGATTCCAGAGCTTGTTTCACTTATGGGATTGTTCATTTTTCAATGAGGAAAAACCTCGACGGATGGGAAATTCTAATAATCAACCTTCACAATGCCTCCCTCGTACGATATATCCATCAAAGTAGTCACACCAAACATTTCTAACGCACTAATACCATCAAATTTCAAGGTCTGTGTGCCATAGGCCCGAATTTATTTTTTGTAAGGATTCGGCCTGAAAGTGACCTAATTGGTGGGTCCACAACTAAGAAATGATTCATTATTGAAGCAAGAGAATCTATCTGCATCAAGGATTTTGTTATTGGTTACCCGGTTATTTATTATTGGTGAATCCCGGCCCGGGTTCCATTCTCAAACCCACGGAGACAGAGGCCAAAGCGGAGCAGGTCCGCACCAACGAGCCAAAGACGCTGACCCTGCGCATCCCGGAAAGCCGTACTGCAGGCAGCTGGCGTATTGAGGTACGCAATACAGCCTATAACAGCGCTACGTTGTGAAGCGGCTTGTTTACCTCCGAATTGACGGTGGAATAAAAGGCAACATTTTGCCGCAGTAGTTCCCCTACCTGAAGTAGACCATTTCACTACCCTGAAGCAGGTAATTTTACCTTCCTGAAGTACCCTGTTTCACTACCCTGAAGTGGTCTACTTTACTATATAGGCCTTACTATATAGGCCTTGTAAAGCTATAAAAGTGGCGACAGGGTGACAGTATGTTGCTCCGGGAGTAAAGAACCAGGAACCCGGAATATGTTTATTTTTAGCCCTTTGTTAACCCATCTTTATTTCCTACTTAATGAATCAGGGAGGAAGACTCACTAATTAAATTGTAGTCTTTTTGATTGATTTGGGGCGTTGTTCCGCATGAGATTGAAAGCACGGGTTTATGTACTATATCAAAACATTATAACGCGTCTCTCTCCCTGCTTTGTAGGGAGAGAACAAGCTCGCTCTACGAAGCCTTGAGCTTAGTTGAGAGTGGGTCACCTTTCATATGGCACAAGTTTGCAACTTGTGCCATATGAACTGCCAACTGGATTGGTGTTTTATCGGTCCAAGTTGCAAACTTGAACCGGTAGTGCCATAAATCTCAAAAACCTCATAAACCCTTTCAATGCGTTCCTCTCCCTGCGACGGTGGGGTTTTATTGGAGGGAGGGGACAGGGGTGGGTTCCCTAACGAGTAAATCATATCAAAAACAGGTAAATAGTTAATTAATTTGGAACTCCGAAGGCAAATTATGGTCTCACGAGGAGCCGTCAGGAGATCGCCAAGTCGACCTCAGCGTGGACCAAGAGGTGTCACAAAGCCTCCTCGCGATGACGGTTACTATTTTAGTAATTTTCACATTGAACTCAGGTTATACTTATATTGGGAAAAACTTGAGAGGGAAGCACATGATGAATATTACAAAGATAACCGCCTATAAAATTCCAATTCTGATCTTTGCTCTTGTTTTTTTGGACGGATGCGAATCAGCATCTGAATGCGATTTTGTAATTACACCCGGACCGGGGGCACAGGCAGATTTTCAAAATGCTCTAAATACCATTGAAAAGGGCTGTGTGGAACTTGAAGAGGGCACCTATGATTTTATCCGAACGCTCACAATGGACGAAAAGGCGGATGTCACCATTAAAGGAGCGGGACGGGATAGCACTATTCTGTCCTTTGCAGATCAGATTTCCGGCGCCGACGGGCTGCTGATCACCAACTCCAAAAATATTGTGGTGCGGGATTTTACTATTCGTGATGCGGTAGGCGATGCCCTGAAGTTCAGGGAGGCAGATGGGATTGTTATGTACCGTGTGGGTGCCGAATGGAGCGGAGAGCCTTCCGCAAAAAATGGAGCCTATGGATTGTACCCGGTACAAAGCAGCAATATTCTTATCGAAGAATGTTATGCATACGGGGCATCAGATGCCGGCATTTATGTAGGGCAATCCGATAAGGCGATCGTGCGAAACTCCAGGGCCGAAGGGAATGTGGCAGGCATAGAAATAGAAAATACGACCAATGCCGATGTCCACAATAACGTAGCATCTGACAATACGGCCGGTATCCTGGTCTTTGACCTGCCCGGTCTTACACAAAGTGGTGCCAGAACACGCGTGTTTGACAATACGGTCACAAAAAATGTACGCGGTAACTTTGCACCGGGCGGGAGCATCGTTTCCCAGGTACCCGCGGGAACGGGGATCCTCGTGTTAAGTACCGCTGAAGTTGAGGTGTTCAATAATACGATAGAAGAAAATAATGTAGCAGGCACTGCCGTCGCCAGCTATGCCGCGCTGGTCGAGCTGAATCTCGTGGCAAAACCCACCGACCCAAACTATGATCCTTTTCCCCGAAAAATCTATATCCATGATAATACCTACAGCAGGAGCAATACATACCCGGCCCCGGAAAACCAGTCGGAATTTGGGAATTTATTGGTCAAAAGTTTTGGGGACACACCCATTCCGGATATCATCCTGGATGGTCTTCTTTTGCCTGACAGTGGGTCCTCGGGCAGCATTTGTTTGCAGGATAATAAAGGTAGCAGCTTTGTAAACCTTAACCTGCCGAATGATTTCCCAAAGAACCTCAGTTTTGATGTCTCACCGCATAATTGTCGCATGGACCCGTTATTACCTGTAGAAGTTGAGGTTCCGGAATTATAAGAGAGGTAAGAAATGGTCAGCGACTTGTCCAACAGGATTATACGTTCTCTATGCCTGCCTTGCATAATGGGAGTGTTTCTTCTATTAATGTTCTCGTATTCCTGTAGCAGGCAGTCTGAAAAAGGGTGTCGTGATGGCATTCAGTCCCCCTGTCTCCCATTAGAGAAACCCCATCCAAAACTTTCTGATTATAATCTCTATAAAGAGCCCCTGGATAATCTTGAACCTGTCAGCGGCGTGCTCCCCTACGATTTGAATACCGAGCTTTTTTCGGATTATGCCCAAAAACAGCGATTTGTATATGTCCCCAAAGACACATTCATGATTTACCAGGAAGAAGAAGTGTTGGATTTTCTGGTTGGAAGCATGCTGGTCAAAAACTTTTATTACGACAAGGACCAGCGAGATCCTTCCTCGGAACGTATCATTATTGAGACGCGTCTGTTGATGCACAATGAAACCGGTTGGACGGCTGAAACCTACGTTTGGAACGAGGGACAGAACGAAGCGTTTCTACAACAAGCTGGTGAACTGAAAGATGTAGAGTGGATAGATCAGGAAGGGATAACCCGTAAGGTCAATTTCATCATTCCAACAAAAAACGACTGCAAAAAATGTCACGCCCACAATAGTTCACTGGTCCCCCTGGGGCCTAAAGTTCGGAATTTAAATAAAATATACCCGTATGCCGATGGGGAAATAAATCAGCTTACTAAATGGGAACAGCATGGGATATTACGCGAACGCCCTGATCTGCAAAAGATTCCCAAAGCACCAGTTTGGGATGATCCGTCAACCGGGACACTTCAGCAGCGGGCCCGCATTTACCTGGATGTGAACTGTGGCAATTGCCATAATCGTTCAGGATCTGCCGGCCACTCAGGACATTATCTTACTTACGAGGAAAAGGACTCTTCCCATTTGGGCATGTATAAAACTCCGGTAGCCGCAGGACGTGGATCGGGCGGCTTGCAATATGACATCGTGCCCGGCCATCCTGACCGGTCCATATTGGTTTTTCGTATGGAGTCGGTAGATCCTGCCGTACGGATGCCGGAAATCGGCCGTACACTTGTTCATGAAGAAGCGGTGGAATTGATCAGGGAGTGGGTCCAGGAGATGGATTGATCACAAGCGGTTCCTCGGGCCCTCTCTGGTTATAGAGTTTTCCACATTCATGGTCTAAAGAAATAGTTGGGAAAGATTCTTTCCTCACGGCTCCGCTACGTTTGCCCGGGCGGCTCATAAATCCCAGGCCGGAGAAACATAAATTCAGCTGCCTCGGGTGAGTTTTTGGTAGAAGTTCTTCAGTTCCGACTTCTGTCGGGGTTTTCCCCATCGGAAAAATGAACCCCTCCAGTGAGAAAAACTCCGGGATAGGGATGCCATTTTGATCTGGCACCTAAGACGGTATAAATTTCTCCAAAAAAATTGTAAGGGTAAACAACTTCTCATTGGTATACATAAGTAAAGTAGGAGATTTCATTTTTCTAGTTATCCCACAGATATAGAAGTTTCCCTTTTCTATGAATGAATGGAAATGAAGTACCCTAACCCTTCAGCAGCTAATTTGAGCGTTAGCTGCTGTTTTATTGAATATCATTAACTTAGTTGCAGATACAAATAGATATTTAGACATGAAGAAAGTAGTAACCTTCGGGGAGATTATGCTCCGGCTGACGCCGCCGGGCAATCTCCGGTTTTCACAGGCTAACTCATTCGATGTGGTCTACGGCGGCGGGGAGTCCAACGTGGCCTCTTCGCTGGCCACCTTCGGGCTGCCGGCCGAGTTTGTCACCCGCCTGCCGGACAACGACATCGGCCGCTGCGCGCTCGGGGAGCTCCGCAAGCGCGGGGTCCAAACCGACAATATCATTTATGGAGGAGAACGCCTGGGCATCTATTTCCTGGAGATCGGGGCCGTCAGCCGCGGCAGCAAGGTAGTCTATGACCGGGCCCACTCGGCGATCTCCACTATCCAGAAAGGCATGATCGACTGGGAAGAAGTCTTCGCCGATGCCCAGTGGTTCCACTGGACCGGCATCACCCCGGCGATCTCCCAGGGGGCGGCCGACGCGACCAAAGAAGCCATTGAAGCGGCGAATGAGTTAGGAATTACCGTCTCCACCGATCTGAACTACCGCGCCAAGCTGTGGAACTACGGCAAGCAGCCCGGCGATGTGATGCCGGAGCTGGTGGAGGGTTGTGACATTATCCTGGGCAACGAAGAGGACGCCGAGAAGCACTTTGGCATCCACCCCGAACAGGTGGACGTGACCCAGGGGGGAACTGTTGAATCGGAGGCCTACCGGGCCACCTGCGAGCAGCTCTACGAGCGATTCCCGCGCTCCAAGAAGATCATTACGACCCTGCGGGGTTCGATCAGCGCCTCCCACAACACTTGGTCGGGGGTGCTCTACAACGGGGAGGAGTTCCTAACCACCGACACCTACGACATCACCCACATTGTGGACCGCGTGGGCGGGGGCGACTCGTTCATGGCGGGCCTCATCTACGGGCTGATCACCTTCGACGGGGACGACCAGAAGGCCCTGGACTTTGCGGTGGCCGCCTCCTGCCTGAAGCACACCATCTACGGGGATGCCAACCTGTCGACGGTCGAAGAGGTGGAGAAACTGATGGGCGGGGATGCCTCCGGACGCGTTTCACGGTAGAAAGGGTTTAAAAACTCAAAAATATGCTATACATTTAAGCTCCTTTTTATCTCTGGGGTGGGGGGTTGAGCTTTTGGCTTCCCCGGCTGTCTCACCCTAACCGGAAATATCATTGTCGCCACTTGAAAAAGTGTTATTGTCAATAGCGTGGCGATTTAAACTACTGTTTGTAGTTACCGGTTAAGTGATGCGTGACAGTATTATAGAATGCAATCGATTGAAATTATAAATTCAAGGATAAACACTACCATATATCATGCTTAAACCATTAAATAACGATACCATTTCACAAGCCCGTAACGGCACCAGCAAAATTGTTCAGTTTGGGGAAGGCAATTTTTTGCGCGCTTTTGTTGATTGGATGGTAGAAAAGATAAATAAGGAAACGGATTTCAATGGCTCAGTCCAAATTGTACAACCCATAGAAAAAGGGCTGGTTGATGTGCTTGAAGAACAGGATGGATTGTACCATGTACAACTCCAGGGCATAAAAAACGGCAAGCCTCACTCCAGTGTTGAGCTTATTACCTCTGTGGAGGGAGGCCTTAATCCCTATGAAGACTATGAGGACTTCCTGAAACTGGCAGAAAACCCGGAGCTTAAATTTATCATTTCCAATACCACGGAAGCAGGTATCGCCTTTGATGAGAATGATACCGACTATGAGACCATTCCCGAAAGTTTCCCCGCCAAGCTTACCGCTTTTCTATATCGCCGTTTCAAGCATTTTGGCGGAGATCGTAACAAGGCACCGATTGTATTGCCCTGCGAGCTTATCGCCCAGAACGGTGACAAGCTAAAGGAGTATATCCTGCGGTATGCCGAACTGTGGGATACCGAAGATGAATTCAAAGAGTGGGTGGACACCTACATGACATTCTGCAATACCCTGGTTGACCGAATTGTACCGGGTTTTCCCAGCGAGAATATTGATGAAATCCAGGAGGAGATCGGGTACAAGGATCAGCTGGTGGTGAATGGTGAATATTTCCATCTCTGGGTTATCGAAGGACCGGAATGGATCCAGGAAAAGCTGCCGTTTCAACGGGCTGGTTTGAATGTCAAGTTTGTTGATTCACTTGGTCCATACCGGACAAGAAAAGTTCGAATCCTAAATGGCGTCCATACCAGTATGGTGCCCGTGGGATACCTGGCGGGTGATCGTACCGTGAAGGAAGCGATGGATGATAAAGACGTTGGAGAATATCTCAAAAAGGCGTTGTTTGAAGAGATCATCCCTTCACTGGATATGCCACGCGCAGAACTGGAAGGATTTGCTTCCGATGTGTTGGAGCGGTTTGAAAACCCGTATATTAAGCATGAATTGAGTGCCATCGCCTTGAATTCTGTTTCCAAATATAAGGTGCGGGTGCTGCCCTCCCTGCTGAAATATTATGAAAAAAGGGAGGAGCTGCCCAAAAGGCTGGTGTTTGCACTTGCGGCCCTCATTCGTTTCTACCAGGGAGAATGGGAAGGTGAGAAAACACCTCTCAACGATTCAGATGATGTGATTTCGTTTATCCAGGATGCCTGGACGTTGGACGGTTATGGTGAGACCGCGGATAAAGTGCTTGGTCATGCTCAGTTTTGGGACCAGGATCTTACAGAAATCCCGGGCCTCACAGAACTAATGGCCCAATATTTGGAAAGTATTGATGAGCATGGTGTCAGTAAATCACTGAAAGAGCTATTTTAGCAAGACCCATTTATTCAATACTTATATTTCGATAGACTTCGCTAACTACGACAATACATTTTGATATTATGAGTAAGAAAGCCCTGCAAATACATCCGGAAGATAACCTGCTGGTCGCTTTAACTAACCTTGAGGCTGGGGAGGCAGTCTCGGTCAATGGTCACAAAGTGACTGCAAGGCAGGAGATTCCCTCTAAACATAAACTGGCCTTAAAGGATCTGAAAGCCGGTAACAAGATATATATGTACGGTTCTCTTGTCGGAACGGTGACCGAGGATGTACCCACAGGAGGTCTGCTGACAACTGAAAACACAAAACATGACGTATCCCAATATTCTATAAAATCGACCGGGAAAAGTTGGGAGGCCCCAGATGTCAGCAAGTGGAAAGATAAGGAGTTTTTAGGGTATCACCGGCCTGACGGACAGGTGGGAACGGCTAATTACTGGCTGGTAGTGCCGCTGGTTTTTTGTGAGAACCGCAACGTCAACACCATCAAAAATGCGTTCATGAAGGAGCTGGGATATGCAAACAGCAATATTTATGAGCAGTATGTTTCAGATCTCGTTGAATTGTATAAAACAGGAAAGACGGACCAGATCCAGGAAATGACCAGTCCGCCGTCCAAAAATGAACTGAGCGAGCCGGAGCCGATTTTCGAGAATGTAGACGGGATCAAATTCCTGACGCATGAAGGAGGATGTGGTGGAATTCGGCAGGATTCAGAGGCACTTTGTGGTTTGCTGGCGGGCTATATCTATCATCCCAACGTGGCCGGAGCTACCGTGTTGAGCCTGGGGTGCCAAAATGCACAGATTGAGATTTTGGAAGAGAAAATTGCCAATCTCACTTCCGATCTGCAGAAGCCACTCTACATTTACGAACAGCAGCAAAGCGGCACTGAGTATGAGATGTTGACCTCTGCCATTCGCAAAACGTTTTTAGGCTTGGTTGAGGCGAATAAAAATGAACGAAAACCGGCTCCGTTGAGCAAGTTGACCATCGGTATGGAATGCGGCGGCTCGGATGGATTTTCAGGCATCTCGGCCAATCCTTCTGTGGGACATGCCGGCGACCTGGTTACCGCGCTTGGTGGCTCTGTGATTCTCTCTGAATTCCCTGAACTTTGCGGCGTAGAGCAGGAGCTAATAGATCGTACTACAACCAAGGAGATGGCCGAAAAGTTTGTCAGCCTGATGCGAAGCTATTCGGATGCAGCGGAAGCCTCCGGTTCCGGTTTCGATATGAATCCTTCTCCCGGTAACATCAAGGATGGGCTTATTACGGACGCAATGAAATCGGCAGGTGCTGCCAAGAAGGGTGGGACTTCTCCCATACAGGCCGTACTTGACTACACCGAATACGTTCGTAAACCTGGACTAAACCTGCTTTGCACGCCCGGCAATGATGTGGAAAGCACGACGGCGATGGCGGGCTCGGGAGCCAATATTATCCTGTTTACCACTGGCCTGGGAACGCCCACCGGGAACCCTGTTGCACCGGTCGCCAAGGTCTCATCCAACAGCGAGCTTGCGAAAAAGATGCCCGACATCATCGATATCGATACTGGTCCCGTGATTAAAGGAGAAAAAACGATTGAGGAGATGGGTGCTCAGATCCTGGATTATATTATTGACCTGGCCAGCGGAAATATTAAGACGAAGGCGATGCAGCTGAACCAGGATGACTTCATCCCCTGGAAGCGCGGGGTGTCTTTATAAGTGGGCCTTACTCAAAAAGTCTGATTTATTCTTGAACAACCACAATTTCTGGACGATGGCCCCCTCAAAGTCCAGAAAATCCCTGCAGTAAATTTGTTTAACAGCGAACGGAGCAGAAAAGCAATGATCTTTGATAAGCCCGTTAAGGAGAATATCTGGGATTTTTTGGTGACTTTTTTGGTTCATTTTTTCGTCACTGAAAAAATGAACAATCCTTCTGGTGAGATGTATATCCAGGAGATCCACAGGAGAATCAACTTATTTCTTCATGGAAGACCCCCGAATGATCAACTCTGGATTTAAAACGGTTTTCGGCGGGGTAGAGGTCGATATTTTGTCATCTAAACAGTCCAGGAAAAGTCGAGCCGCATAAATGCCCATTTGATTACTGTGCTGATCAACCGTTGTAAGGCTGGGATCTACAAACGAGGTAAATTGCTCATTACTGAAGCCAACAATTGCAACCTGCTCCGGTATAGCAAGCCCTTCGCGTTTAAAAATTTCCATCGCCCCCACGGCTGAGAAATCACTAGCCGAAAAGATTCCATCGGGCAATTCATCTAATTCCAGCAGCTGTTTCGCCATCTCGTACCCGTCTTCGAGGAACAGGTTGCTTTGAATAATTAAATTCTTGTCTACAGAGATTTCATGTGCTTGCAGGGCTTCTTCATAACCCCTTCGTCGCTCCTTGTAGATGCTTACATTGCCGGGCCCCGAAAAATGTACAATCCGCTTACAGCCCTGTTCAATGAGATGTTCGGTTGCTTTGTAGGCGCCTAAGTAGTCATCAATGACAACAGATCCCACTCCCAGTCCGTCATTCACCCGGTCAAAAAGAATAAGCGGTACATTGCGTTCTTTAATTTCCCGGTAGTGTTCAAAGTCGGTGGTTTCCTTGGCATATGAGGCTATGATTCCATCAACCTGCGCTTCCAACAGCGTGCTAATGTTTGCCTTTTCCTTTTCTACCGAATCATTCGACTGGCAAATAATAATGTTGTAGCCCGAATCATTGACGACGTCTTCTATACCACGAACAACAGAAGCGAAAAAGTTTCGATCCATACTGGGCACAATAACACCGATAGTGTTGCTTTTACCTTTCCTCAGAGCGGCGGCAATGCTGTTTGCCTGGTAGTTCATCTTTCGGGCAGTCTCAACTACTAATTTTTTTGTAGAGCTGCTTACGTTGGGATTATCATTCAGAGCCCGGGAAACCGTTGAAGCCGTAATGTCCAGCTCATTGGCTATATCATATATAGTCGTTTTCTTTTTTTCGTTCTTCATTTAAGTAAATGGTTTTAATTTTTGATCCATTTTACTGTGGCAATGGCGGGCCTTCACATCCGTAGAAATTAGTGATCTTATTTTAGTCAACTGAGTACTCTTGCCCTATGCAAAGCCCAAAGGTAACAAATTGATTTTACTTTATTAGCGCTGTGAATTCTTGCATTTATCTGTTTCTGGCTTACTTAAAACCATATAAATATTTTAGTCTTCATCAGCGGGTTTTCCTATTGTGGCAAGTATGCCTCCATCCACATACAAAATGTGCCCGTTAACAAAATCACTTGCTCTTGATGCCAGGAAAACAGCAGCACCCGCCAGGTCCGATGGGTCTCCCCACTTTCCGGCCGGGGTTCTACTTTTGATAAACTCATGCAGCGGGTGCCCATCTTTGCGTAATGGTGCGGTTTGCGAGGTGGCAAAGTAACCGGGCCCAATACCGTTTACCTGTATGTTGTACCGGGCCCATTCAGTAGCCAGGTTCCGGGTAAGCATTTTTAGTCCACCCTTGGCGGAAGCATAGGCACCAACCGAATCACGTCCGAGTTCACTCATCATCGAGCAAATATTGATAATCTTACCCGCTCCCCTTTGAATCATATACTTGCCCACCTTCTGGGCCATGATGAAGGGGCCCACAAGGTCGACATCAATAACTCTGCGAAAATCCTCCACCTTCATATCCTTAAGAGGTTCGCGTTTAATGATCCCGGCGTTGTTTACCAAAATGTCGATCGGACCGATCTCGTTTTCAATCTTGGCTACATATTCTTCAGCTTTGTCTTCACGGGTTACATCAAATATGAAACCGTTTGCCCGATATCCCGCGTTCTCATATTCCTCCAGGGCGTTATCCATCCGCGATGGTGTGGTCCCATTGATAATCAGTTCGGCACCAGCTTCTGCCAGTCCATTCGCCATCGCCATACCAAGTCCATGGGTGGCCCCGGTGACAAATGCTCGTTTCCCTTCAAGACTAAAAAGATCACTCATGATTATCTGAACGCGTTTAGGGGTTAATCTTAAACAGCTAATGCATGTTTAATACGATTGATGGGTTGATCGTTTTGCCAATTGATGTACTGTAATAGCGTTACAGAGGCTACTTTGCTGATCAATCTAGCTCGCA
>NZ_JAMQKA010000064.1:0-32639 GCF_031569985.1 Aliifodinibius sp. S!AR15-10
AGGCCGATATTTCGGCCTAAAACGAAAAATGCAAGGTGCATTTATGGATTATTTTGCCGGTTTTTACCTATTTGTACCCGCAAAATTAAACACGACCCAAATCGGCAGGTAATTCAAAGGCCTCTATAAAATATTTTGGGGTTATGAGCGCCGGGTGAGCTCTCAGAGTCCAGAGAATCCTTGCAATCTGATTAAGAAAAAGCTAATAAGTTCCAAAGCATTTAGGATTTTCACTGGCAAGATAGTTCAACAAAAAAAGCCCCGCCGAATCGACGAGGCTTTAAATAAAAACGATTAGTGATGTTTTCTAGGCAGACATCTTTTCACCTGCAGAAAAGACGACATCCTTGATCGCATCGAATCCTTCCAGCGTTTTTTCAATATGCTCTTTTTTGTGAGCAGCCGTTGGTATCAGCCGGAGCAGCACCGTACCCTTTGGTACAACAGGATAGGTCACACCACTGACAAACACACCGTGATCTTCACGCAACTTGCGCATGATCGTCTGGCAGAGATCTGTACTTCCCTTGGTGAGGACCGGGGTAACCGGGCTCTCGGAGGGCAGCACGTTGTAGCCAATCTCCCGGAGTCCGTCTCGCAGGCTCGTTGCATTCTCCCAGAGTTGCTCGCGCCACTCGGGATGGTCCTTAATAAGTTGCAGCCGCTTGCGTGCTGATGTCACGATAGGCATCGGGACCGATTTGGCAAAGATCTGGCTGCGGGCATTCGCTTTCAAGAACTCAACCACACGCGGCTCAGTTGCCACAAAAGCACCAATCAGCGCCATTGATTTAGCGAAAGTACCAAAGTAGATATCAATTCCGTCGTGGCAGCCTAGCGCAGTTCCAGTACCAGAGCCATCTTCGCCCATGGTTCCAAATCCGTGCGCATCATCCACCAGCAGCCGGAACGGGTATTTTTCTTTCAGTTCGATCATCTCTTTAAGAATCCCGAGATCACCCGTCATTCCAAATACGCCCTCAGTTACAACCAGCACCGATCCATCGGGACCGATATTACGGTGGGCGCGCTTCAGCTGCTTCTCAAAGCTTTCCACGTCATTGTGTTTGAAGACAGACTTGTCGCTCATTGCCAGCTGCTTTCCATCTACAATGCAGGCGTGGCTCAGCTCATCATAAATCAGGTAGTCATTTCGGTCGACCAGGGCGTGAATTACGCTCATAATTCCCTGGTATCCATAGTTTAGGAGAAGTGCAGATGGTTTGTGTGCGAATTCCGCCAGTTCCTCTTCAAGTGCTTCGTGCTGCACAGAATTTCCGGTCATCAGGCGGGCGCCCATCGGGGTGCTGAATCCATACTCCTTGGCACCTTCAATGTCTGCTTCTTTTACTTCAGGGTTGCCGCCAATTCCGAGATAATCATTAACACTCCAAACAATTACATCATCTCCGTTGAATTTCATTACGGGTCCGATCGGGCCTTCCAACCTTGGGAAAGTGTAGTATCCATAGCCATCAGAAGTGAACTCACCAAGTGGCCCCGGTCTGCCCTCCAATTTGTCAAATAAATCCATAATTCGTTGTTATATACTAGTATTTTGTTACGAAAAGTGAGAGTACATCAAAAAGGCCTCATTAGGCCTTGTAAAAAGATGAAAAAAGGTAAGGAAAAATCCGTTCGATTCAAAAAAGGGAAACGTTTCGTGAATTTTTGATAAGGTATTGAAAAACAATTAGTTAAAATAACCCGAAATGGGCATAATATGTAAAAGTTTGCATAGTTTATTCCGGTGTTTCCTATGTAAGAAAGAGAATAATGAGATCTGGTCCCAACAAAGCCGTTTTGCACTACTACGGATCGCTGACGGATTTTTTCGCCGACAGTGGGGATGAGTATGTAAAAGAGGTCCGTTTTAAGCTTCATCCGGGAGCCAGGGACTTGATTGAATCGCAAGGGGTACCACATGTGGAGATCTATGCACTTAGGGTAAACGGCGTGTTCAATTCGCTGGATTACCAGGTGAGGGATGGCGATGAGCTTGAGATATATCCCAAGTCGTATCTTTCAGATTTTACTGATGAAGTTTGTTTAAAAAGAACCGGTAAGCCTTCGCAGCGTTTTATTGCTGATGTGCAGTTGGGAAAACTCGCTCGCTTACTGCGATTGCTGGGCATAGATACCCTCTATTCGAATCATATAAAAAGGAGTGAGATTCTTGATCTTGTAGTGAGCCAAGAGCGCTCGGTGTTATCGCGAAGCCTGGACCTGTTAAAGCATGGGAAGCTTGAGTTTGGCTATTGGCCGCGCTCTGATGACCCTGATCAACAGGTGGTGGAAGTCGTCGATTACTTTGAGTTACTTCCGGAATTTTCCCCTTTCAGCCGCTGCCTGGAGTGCAATGGATTGTTGGCAGAAGTGGAGCTGCAAGAAATATCAGGGCAGGTGCCGGAAAAAGTAAGGCAATGGTGTGACGATTATGTTCAGTGCGGGCAATGTGGCAAAGCCTATTGGCAGGGATCTCATTATGAAAAGTTGAAAAAGAAAATTGATCAAATACGGGCTCAGGTTTAGTAGAAACAGAACTTATTGAAATCTTGGTTATCTTCCGCGGATTGAAAAAAGTCAGTTTCATCTGCGAAATCAGAGGGCTGGCTATAAAAGCAAGTCTGTGCTACTACCTATATTTGTTAACAAAGTGGATTTACCTATTTTGGATACTTCTTTGAAAAGACATTCACCATGAATCGAAATTCCTGTCATGTATAAACTGTTGCTTGTCGGCGTGGGTGGTTTTGTGGGCGCTTGTCTCCGATATCTGATGGATGAAGCTACCTATCTTTTTATCAGCAAAGAAGCTTTTCCCGCCGGAACGGTGGTGGTCAACGTGATCGGCTGCTTCCTGATCGGCTATATCGTCTCGCTGTTGGAAGTAAAACACCTGTTTTCGGTTGAACTGCGCCTGCTGGTGCTCACCGGCTTCTTGGGGGCTTTTACCACATACTCCTCTTTTGCCCTGGATTCGTTCGTTTTGATGTCGCGACCCGGTTTGTGGAAACCCGCACTTTACCTGGCCCTACAGCTTCTAATCGGCATTGGAGCGGTGTGGGCCGGCATGTTCATCAACGGTTGGGGAACCAAACCGATGTAAGAACTGACAGGCAGGCTACCGTATATTGCATTTTAATAGAGTGTTCCATCCTCACGGATACGCATCTTCAGAACTCGTAAATGGGAAATGGGCTTTGTTTAACATAAACCCCCGAATGAATTCTTGCCAAGTAGGTGGATAAAGTGAGATATTCCAACGCAATAAATCAGAGGGAATTAAGATTATCTGCATCCCCGAAATTTTTTATTGAATTTTTTAAAAAAATAGGCGCCTGGTTGTCTGAAACATTGGATACTTTGGCGCCAAATATGACACTCTTAATCGCATAATATTAACATCTTTTCCAACCAGTAGGCGAACCAAATGTCTAAGAAAACCCCTTTCCACGATATCCACCAAAAACTTGGTGCGAAATTGATCGATTTTGGCGGGTATGATATGCCGGTGCAGTATGATGGCATCAAACAGGAGCATAATGCGGTGCGCAGCAGCGTGGGGATGTTTGATGTGTCCCACATGGGGGAATTTTATGTAAATGGGTCAGAGGCGCTTGACCTTGTGCAGCATGTAACCATAAATGACGCTTCCAAACTCAAGGACGGCCAGGCCCAGTACTCGGCAATGTGCTATGAAGATGGTGGAATTGTGGATGACCTGTTGGTGTACAAACTGCCCGGTGATGACGGTTTTATACTGGTAGTCAATGCCTCCAATATTGAAAAGGATCTGCACTGGATTCGTGAGAATAACAATTATGATGCCGAAGTTAGAGATCAGTCCAAAGATACCTGCCTGCTGGCCGTACAGGGCCCCAGGTCGCTGGAAACCCTCAAAAAGGTAACTGATCTGAATCTGCAGGATATCAAGTTTTACCATTATGCAATGGGTAACTGCGGATCCTATGACAACGTGGTATTCTCCGCTACGGGCTATACCGGTGAAAAGGGTTTTGAGATCTACTTCGATAAAAACAATGTGGACCCCAAAGCCATTTGGAACGCTATAATGGAAGCAGGTGAAGAGTTTGATATTCAGCCCTGTGGCTTGGGAGCGCGCGATACGTTGCGCCTGGAGATGGGGTTTGCGCTCTATGGTAATGACATCACTAAAGACACGAACCCGCTGGAGGCAGGCCTGGGCTGGTTGACAAAGCTGGATAAGGGCAACTTTATTGGTCGGGATGCGCTAAAGGCCGTTAAGGAGAAGGGCGTCAGCCGAAAGTTGGTAGGCTTTACTGTCAATGAGAAACGCGCCATTCCAAGGAGCGGCTATAGCATTCTTGATGAAGACGGAGAGAAGATCGGCACTGTGACGAGCGGATCGCAATCCATTACCCTTGGGAACGCGATAGGAATGGGCTACATAGAACGCTCCTTTGCCGAAGCTGGAACAAGAATTTATATAGAGATAAGAAGCAAGCAGGCTGAAGCTACTGTTACCGCTCCGCCATTTATTGCAAAGAAATAACAGAGTTACTTAATCAAAATCGTATATTTATTGGAAATCGGGAAGCAGGGATAAACAATATATCTTCTGTTGAGTTAAATAAGATTATCACTTTTTATGAATAAGAATATTGACCTATGTGTTTCCGCTCACTCCTTTCAGGAAGAAGAACTGCGTGACAAAGTGACCGTTGTCATCGATGTATTGCGGGCCAGTTCAACAATCGTTACGGCTTTAAACAGCGGCGCAAAAGGTATAATCCCTGTGCAGGATATGGATGCCGCCGGAAAAATTTCAATCAACCTCGATTCGCCCAACTTTTTGTTGTGTGGTGAAAAAGATGGAAAAAAAATTGAAGGTTATGACCTTGGCAACTCCCCGGCAGAGTATAGTCCGGAAACGGTTAAGGGAAAAACGATCATATTTAAGACCTCCAACGGGACCCAGGCTATAAAGCGGTCCACCATGTCTAAAGAGATTTTGGTGGGAACCTTCCTGAACCTGCAAAGTGTATTGAATCGACTGCGGGAAGTGGAAAACGATATCGTGTTGGTATGCGCCGGTTGGAAGGGGCGCCTGGCACTGGAGGATATGCTGTGTGCGGGGAATATCGCCCATGAGCTTACTGGCGGACACCTTCCGGGGGATGCCAGCGACGGAGTCAAAGTTGCTTTTGGTCTTTACGAAAAATTTGGTAATGATATAGAAAACACGCTGCGTAATTCAAATCACGCCAAGAGGCTGGATCATATTACTGAAAATGATGATATCAGTTATTGCAGCCAGCTGAATACAATGGATGTTCTACCAACGTTAAAAGAAGGAATTATTACAGACGCCAATGGCAAAAAGTAAAAAATCCGGGACGCTTACCGGAGGAATTTCCAGCTCCCGGAAAATGGAGATCCTGGGAATTTTAATCATGGCGATTGCCACCCTTATGGGACTGAGCATCGTCACCTACTACTCCTCCGACTACGCCCTGATACAATCGCTTTCTACCGATAACATCTTCTCTGTGGATCGCGGGCCCGCACTGCGTATTCAAAACGGACTGGGAGTTGTGGGAGCCTACATTTCATACCTCTTTGTGTACCAGCTGTTCGGATACACCAGCATCATCATCCCGATCATTGTGTTTGGATATGGATGGTACGTATTTCGGGGACGAAGTATCCGTAACCTGCTGTGGGCAACGGGCTACGGCATCTGGAGTATGGTGTTGATTTCAGCCATACTGGGCTGGTTTTACAATGAACTTTCCGCATACTCATCGGTATGGCCCGGGGCTTCCGGTATAGCAGTGGCCAGCCTGCTGCAAAACCTGACCGGCATTGGTTCTATAATTATCCTGGGCGTCTTCTTTGTTGTTACCGCCCTGGCATTGCTGGATCGGGATCTTCAGAAAACGGTTGACAGAGTGAAGGGCTGGATCGCCAATTTCCAGGAGTCGATGGAAGAGCGCCGCGAAGCACGTGCCCAGCGCAAGGCCGAAAAGAAAAAGAAACAGCAGCGCGAGAAAGAGATTGAGGAGCAGCAGGCGGCTGAGCAAAAAATGAGGCAGCAAGCATCTTCAGATACTCAAAGTAATTCACAGCATCAACCACAAGAGCAATCTGTGCAGCCGAAAGAGCGCTCGATCGATGATATTGTGGAAGAGTCGGAGCAACAGGACCAGGAACGCCGTCGACAAGAAGAGGATGAAGTGAAAAGCCTGGACCAGCGACCGCGTGCCATCCTCGATAAAGAAAAGGCCCAAAAAGTGGCCGACGAGGAGCTTGAGGATGAAGAGGATGATGTCGAAGTATCGGTCTATGTGGGAGAAGGCGATGAGGAAGCCGGCGACCGTGAATTGGATCGCAAGAATCGCGATAAGGCCAAGGAGATCCCGGAGATTAAATACAAGTTTCCCGGCATCGATATCCTTGATGCACCGCCCAACGAGGGCAACGAAGTAGATCTGGAGGAGATCAAGGAGAATAAGCGGATTATCCTTGACAAGCTGAAGCGCCACAAGATTGAAATTCGCAGTATTAATGCGATTGTGGGTCCCACGGTAACGCTGTATGAGCTGGATCCCGCGCCTGACGTTAAGATCAGCAAGATTGAAAGCTATGCCAACGACCTGAAGATGGCTACGGCGGCCCACGGGCTTCGCATTATTGCACCGATTCCCGGTCGCTCGGCCGTGGGTATTGAGGTTCCGAACCGCAAGCGGGAGACCGTTTTTATCAAATCGGTGATCAATACGAAAAAGTTTGTGGAGTCGAGTGCAGAACTCCCGATTGCCTTTGGGAAAACCATTGAAAACGAAGTATTCCTGCGTGATCTGACCAAGATGCCCCACCTGCTTATTGCGGGGGCTACCGGCTCTGGTAAAACGGTCGGTATCAACACCATTATCACCTGCCTGCTCTACAAGTGCCATCCGGACAACGTGAAGTTCGTGATGATCGATCCGAAAAAGATTGAGCTCTCCCTGTATCGCAACATTCAGAACCATTTCCTGGCCACACTGCCGGGGGCAGAGGAGCCGATCGTCACGGACACTGCTGATGTGGAAGAACTGCTCGAAAGCCTGACCATGGAGATGGATGAGCGGTATGACCTGATGAAGATGGCGATGGTACGCGACATCAAAGCCTACAACGAGAAGTTTGATGCCGGTGAGCTGGATGAGGAGCTGGATCACCGCCACCTGCCATACATCGTGGTGGTTATTGATGAGCTGGCCGACCTGATGATGACCGCCGGAAAACAGATCGAAGAGCCGATCGCCCGCCTGGCACAGCTGGCACGAGCGGTGGGCATTCACCTTGTGGTGGCTACGCAGCGACCTTCGGTGAATGTAATTACCGGGACGATCAAAGCCAACTTCCCGGCGCGTGTGGCCTACCAGGTGGCTTCCAAGGTAGACTCCCGCACCATCCTGGACACCAGCGGTGCCGATCAGCTGATCGGTCGCGGTGATATGCTGTTTACCAACGGCGGGGGCATGACGCGTATCCAGAACGCGTATGTTTCCACAGAAGAAGTGGAGCGAATTACCGGATTTATCGGAAATCAAAAAGGATATAAGCAACCGTACCATCTGCCCGTTATAGAAGACGAAACCAGTGGTGATATCCCCGATCCGCTCGATGATATCGATGAGCTTTTTGAAGCAGCGGCAAAAGTTATTGTCTTGCATCAACAGGGCTCTGTGTCGTTACTGCAGCGTAAGCTGAAGATCGGCTACAACCGAGCGGGCCGCATTATCGATCAGCTGTATAATGCAGGGATCGTCGGTCCGTACCAGGGCAGTACCGCCCGGGATGTGCTGGTTTCAGATGAAGAAGAACTAGAACAGGTCTTAGATGAACTGGATGAATTTGACGGATAAATGCTCGCTCATATTACTGCTGGTTATTCCAATCAGCCTCTTTGCCACTCCCACTTTTTCACAGGATACTCCTTTCGACAGGCTGATCAATCAGTTTAGGCAAGGGCAGGTTTTCCAGGCGGAGTTTAATCACCAGTATGTAGACTCCTACACTGAGGATACGGTAGCCACAAGCGGCACCATATGGGTGGGCGAAGATAAATATAAGGTTCAGAACAGCCAGCAGACGGTCGTGGTCGATGGGCAAACATCCCGTGTATATGACAAGAATCGGAATCGGGTGATTATCAGCACGTACGAACCCTCGGAAGACGATTTTGCCCCCTCGCGCTTCCTTAATGGCACCGACACAACGTATACGGTTCAACGTCAGGAGCAGAACGGGGATCAAACCCTCATCACGTTACAGTCGTCCGATCCCTTTTCTATCTTCCAGAACGTGGAGATAACGCTCGGGGATGGGCTGAATCCGCAAAAAATATTTGCCCGCGATCATGCGGACAATCTCATAACCACGACGTTTAATTCGGGGGATTTTATGAACCCAAGGGATGAACTGTTTGTACTACAGTATCCCAGTGGGGCCGAAATAATCGATATGCGAAAATAAATGATGAATACCTTTAGGAAAAAGGTATATCTAACTCAAAATACTAATTTCGCATTTGCCGATGGAGATGGGTTAAAGGTTAAAAAGTTAAAAGTTGAAGGTTTCGAAACTCTGCACCATTGGATTCTTAACTTTTAAACTTTCAACATTCAACTTGTAACCTTTGACAGCCATTTGATTGTTCTTTTTTATCTTCCAAACGGTAAATACGGTATCCATCTAGTAGCTATTACCACATTTTGATCCAAACCCTAACTAACACAGGGCAATACACAGTTTAATGCTCAAAAGAAGTCTGAAAATTGGAGCTACATTAGCCATCGGGGGTACTTTCCTTTGGCTCGCCTTTCGTAATGTAGCTTTCAGTGAGGTCTGGGAGTATTCGCAGCAGATCAGCTTTGGCTGGGTATTGCCGTTTTTTGTGGTTGCCATTATCAGTCACTACCTGCGTGCCGAGCGCTGGAAACTGCTGATTGAGCACGACAAGAAAAACCTGGATCGGTTTACTCTGTTTTCCGGGGTCATGGCCGGGTATATGCTGAACCTTGTATTTCCCCGGCTCGGAGAAGTGACCCGTCCCGTCTATGTAGCCAAGCGCGAGGAGCTCAGTTCATCTAAGCTATTGGGTACCATCGTGCTTGAGCGGACGATTGATATTGGGGTTATGGCCTTTCTTATGTTTTTGGTTTCCGTTTACCTGATTACCGACCTCTCCCTGCTCAGCCAGATTTTCGGGGAGTCTACGGTAGAATTCTTTACGGAGGGAGTTAATTTAGAGGTTGCTGTCTGGTTGGGGCTGGGCGGTGCTGTACTCATAGGATTGGCACTCCTGGGATGGAAACTGCTGGAATACCTTGGGACTAAATTTAATTGGCTCGGCTACTGGGTGGAGCGTATCAAAGATTTGATCAAGCTTTTTGGAGAGGGATTGGCCTCGGCGCGAAAGGTGAAGCGCTGGTGGCTGTTTGTGTTGCTAACCGGACTGATATGGGTGGGCTATACCCTGATGTCCTACATCCCGTTCTGGATGTTTGACATGCAAACCACCTTTAATCTTTCCTTTTTGGATGCGCTGGTGATCACCGTCATCTCCGCAATCGGCATCGCCATTCCATCACCGGGGGGCGTGGGAACCTATCATTATTTTGTCAAGCAGTCACTGCTTATCCTATTCGCTGTTCCCGCGGTCACTGGCATCGCCTATGCCACAATTACGCATGCCGCCATGGTACTGATGGTGGCCACTGTCACGCCTGTACTGCTGGCTATCGACAAGTTCAGGGCCACCAAGCAGGGGAAGCCGGTGGTGTAGGGAATTAAGAATGTTGAATTAAGAATTATTCGTGGCAGGCTCAACGAACTTGTCCTTTCCATGCCTAGTCCATTATAAAAACGCGTTGACCGAGTGACAATTTACATTATTAAGAGCCTGAAACAGGTTGATACCGGTGGGAGTCCGCCTTATCCATAGCGCGGGAATTAATTCCCGCGCAAGTGATAGGGCATGGACCACAATCGTCGTTGTGTCACCGTCCGATAGGTGAGAAGCAGTTTATTTTGACTCGTCCGACCGAAAAGACAGCGGTTTCGCGATGCATGAGCTTTTTATCCCGAACTCACGTTATTTAAATATCTTATAGTCTCAGTAAAGTGGAGGAGGCACGAATAGAATCTTTCAATCAAAAAGACAAGAGGAAGATAATGCTTCCTACAGGCTGTTCATTATTTATTTACGTCTAACTAATGTTCAATTAGGAAAAGGCCCTTAAAAATGATGCCGCCACATCCTGAAAGGTTGAATTGATTCCGCTGGAAACAGAAGCCTTCCAAATAAGTAAGAATAGTTAACGTTTAATGTCAGACTTCCCCTTAATCCTTGAAGAAAAATTAGTACATTTGATGCAACCTCAAATCGATACCAAAGAAGCGATAATGAAGCGGTCGGGTTTTCAGTTTTTATTTTTACTTATAATTGCCCTTTTGTTAAGCACCAATGAGCTGTACGCCCAGCAGGGCGGTGATGCCCAAAGCAGCCTGCTGCCGGAAATAGATCCACAGGACATTGAGATACGCAGTGAGTTCAGGGCACGGTTCCCGGGACTTCGCCGCCAGCCTATCCTGGGTTTTAATCCCAAGCCTAGCGTATACCAGGTAGATCCCGACAGGCAGCCGTTTATGGAGACCCAGGAGGAGGTCGTTGCCAACCTGCCGATAACAGACCTGAGTCGACCCGCTGCTCCCGAGTATCGGGCATTGTATTATGAGCCTGAGATAAATGCTTTCAGTCGCGCAGGGGTAGGTAGTTTTGTCAGTCCGGAGATTGAGTTCTGGGGGGTAAGCCGATTCTCAGAAAATAGTTATGCAGGGGGGCAGATGGATTACCACTCCAGTAACGGGCACCTCGAAACTGAGAACAGCAGTTTCCGATTTTTTGATGCTGATGGAGAATTCGCCACGAAATTGAGTAGTAACGTTGCGCTCAAGTTGAACGGTGGGCTGGAAAATAGTTTTAACCGGCTCTTTGAGCTTGAAGGCAGTACGGCGCCCTTGCAAGTGCCATCCGGGCCCCGGAAAAATTATACCGGCCTAAATGCCGGAATTGGACTGGATCAGCATACCAATTCTATTGAAGGGTGGAATGCTGATATTGACGTCCGCTGGTTCAACATGGATATGAATGCCGGCGACATCGGGGGAAGTGCAACCGAATCAATTCTGAATGCATCGTTTGGAAAAGTATGGGCGGGCAACAATATCCAGGAGACCTACGGCCTGCAGGCTTCTTTCCGTGGCGGCAGTTACGATTTGAGTTCACAAAACAGCGAAAACTGGATGACGCTGCGGGCGGGTGCAGAGTATGATCGCTTGCTGGACTACAGCACTCAAATTACGGCAAATGCAGACTTTGTTTACGCGTCAAATGCGTTTGAAGATAAGGTATACCCCGGTTTTCAATTGAAAGCCAAGCATTGGATGCACAACAACCTGATAATTTCAGCTCACCTCAGTGGAGACCCTAAGCTCCAGTCGATAGAACAGTTGCATAATCTTAACCGATTCCTAAATTACCGAACTGAGCCACGCCATACCTACACAATAGAAGCTGGAGGAGGGATCGATTTTGAGTACTTCCCGGGAAGCACCATGTATGCCAGCGTGAGCTACATGCAGGCACAAAATTACGCTTATTTTAGTCGAGCTTCGCTTTCCTCCATCACGTCGGCAGATGGATATTATATTGCAAACTACCGTGATGCCAACAAGATTAAGGGCGAAGCAGGGATTATCCATCAGCTTGTGCCGGACAAGTTTTGGATAAATGCGAAGGCTTACGTTCAGCAACCCAAGTTTAATAACGGGGACGATATCCCGTATGAAGAGAGCTGGGGCATAAATTCCGGGGCATCCGCCAAACTGCTTGACAGATTTAGAATAGAGGCCTGGGCGGATTATGTTAGTAAACGAAATACCTTATCTTCAACTACAGTAGATGGATTTTTCTTAGTAGGTGGTCAACTGGATGTCGATATCACCGACAAGGTTGGAGTCTATGTTAAGATGATGAACCTGTTAAGCCAGGAGTACGAAATTTGGAGCGGATACGAAGAGCGGCCGTTCCAGGCATATGGAGGAGTAACCATAAAGCTAAATTGACAAATGGAAAAAGAATTTCTCGCTGCTTTTGCTGATATTATTCGCAATCAGCTTGTAAGAAAAAATGACATTACAATTCAAGGATTAGGTACATTCAAGCAGGAGCATATTAAGCAGTTTCAGCAGCAGCACAAAAACGGACAGGTGGTAATGATGCCGCCAAAGGATATCATCACATTCATTCCAGATAAAGAAGAAGTTGGGGTATGAAGATAAACAAGCAACAACTGGTAGAGCTACTTGTTAAAAAAACGGGGCTTGAGCAGCAAGAGGTTGAACAGAAGCTCTCTGAGCTGATCACCCAGATCCAGGAGACTACAGAGCAGAATAAAACGTTTAGTATTGAAAAGTTCGGTTCCTTCCGTATGGAGGAAGGCGTATTGAAATTTGAACCTACGGAAGAGCTGAAAACTGAGGTTAACAACAAGTACGCCGGAATGGAGCCGATCGAGATGATCGGGGCTTACAAGGAGGCGGAAGACGAGCATGCAGTATCGCCGGCCGACGCAAAGGATGAATCCCACGATGAAACCGGGGGCGGGCAGGATTCCGGGACCGAAGAGCAACCCAATGCCAGGGAGCATGAGCAGGAGGAAACCCTGGAGGAGGAAGATATTTGGGGCATCAAGGAAGAGCAGGAAGATACTGCTGAAGCATCGATCGAAGAGGAACAGGAGCTCGATCGTGATACCGAATCTGAATCCGAACCTGAACAAGGGGCACCAGCAGATGAGGAAGTCGCTTCCTCTGGAATGGATGAAGAGGAAAGTCTGGAAGAGGAAATATTTGACACCGACCTCAATTTGGAGCAAGAGGAACCGGAAGAAGAGGGGGAAGAAACTGATACCGAACCCGTGACTGCTGAAGCCGCTCCGGAAGAAGAGGTAGTACCAGAGCAAAAGAAATCTGCAACGACAGTTAAAGGAGTCGGGCTCCGTGGAAAGGACCGAAAACGAAAGCGGAACTCCTCGACGGCAGTTATCATGATAGCCGCTGCGGCCGTAATTATCATCGCTGTAGCCGTGTGGCTGGCGTATGACATGGGTGTGCTCTCTGGTGGAACCGGATCAGGCTCTTCCTCAAACACTGACTCCCAGGTTGCAGTGGCGACCCAGCGGGATGAACAGCCGGGACAGTCTGATCAAACGGCTGAGACCGCCGGTGCGGGACAAGTGGGCAACCAACAGGAATCGAATGAAACATCTGGATCTGAATCAAATCAACAATCGGATGCCGGGCAGCAGCAGGGTAGTTCCGAGACAATGTCGGGTTCGGAACCTGAAACCGAAAATACAGTAGCAAGTGGTGGGGGTGACCAGTCAGGCGGCTCCACGTACGGTTTGAAAGGAAAAATCATTGAAGAAGCAAATGACGGGTACACCATCATAGTTCATTCTCTGAAAGATCAACAGGATGCCCGCGAAATTTATGCAGACTTCAAAGAGCAGGGGTATCGCACCCATATTGTATCTGCGATGGTCAATGGTCAAGAGCGCTGGAGGGTCGGTCTCGGGCAATTCAAGACTATTGAGGAAGCGCAGAGCAATGCAAAAGAACTGCCTGAGCCCCATAACAAGGACTTTTTTATTAAACGGATCAAGTAACTAACGAAAACTTTAGTGTATATGTACGCCATCTTATTTTTTCTAATGCAACAGCCTGATACGGCATCTGCCGCCCAGGATACGCTGGATATGTCACTCCAGCAGGAATCAATGTCCATTTTAGATCTGCTTGTGGAGGGGGGAGTGCTGATGATTCCGCTCTTCCTGCTTTCCCTGCTGGCGGTGTATGTGATCGCCGAGCGCTGGAGATCGCTGAACAACTCTCGCATGGAAGTAGACAAATTTTTGCGCACCATCGAAAGCATGCTGAAGGACGGAGATCGACAGCGCGCCCTAACGTATTGCGATGGCATCGACAAGCCGCTGCCCCGCATTCTCAAAGCGGGCATCCGGCGGCTGGGTCGTCCCATTCGCGATATTGAAGATGTGATTCGCAATGCAGGCAAGAAAGAGATCTATCACCTGGAGAAGCGGATGAACTGGCTGGCTACTATTGCCGGTGTAGCCCCGCTGATCGGCTTTACGGGAACAGTAACCGGTATGATTGAAGCGTTTATGGATATCCAGGCGCTGCAGGGGAACGTAAACCCAAGCGTGCTGGCCGGCGGTATCTGGGAGGCACTCATCACCACCGCCACGGGTCTCATCGTCGGTATTATAGCCTACGGTTTCTACAACTTCCTGTTGGGTAAGATCAACCGCATGATCCATGAGCTGGAAAACGCCTCAGCCGATTTCATTGAAATGCTGCAGTCTCCCTCCCGGAAAAAGGAACAGGAAAAAGAACATAAAGGGGTGATGTAAATGGATTTCCGACAAGATAGCGACCGGCTGGAGTCGCTGACGCTGTTTTCACAGTCGTCACTTACAGATATTGTACTGTTGCTGCTGATCTTCTTTCTGCTGACCTCTTCGTTTGTTACCAACTACGGCATCAAAGTGGAGATCCCCAAAGCAGAAACAGGGGCGGAAACCCAAAACCAGTACATTACGGTGGCGGTAACCAAAGAAGGGCAGTTTTTTGTGGATGGAGAACCCTCCAGTGCCGGTACGTTGGCTTCCTCCATACGTGAGGCACGAAATAACAAACCGCAGGGTACGCTCGTTTTACGCGCGGACAAAGATGCCATTGTGGACAATGCCGTCCGCGTGATGAACATTGCCAAAGCATTGGATTTACGAATAATTATGGCAACTGAACGAGGCTCCAGATAGGTTTAGTAGGATGATTCTAAAAAAATTTGATGAAGAAGATCGTTTTGCCATGGCTGTGACGGGTGGATTTCACCTGCTGCTGGTGATCTTCTTCTTGTTGTATACCTTCAGTATCAATCGGAACTTGCGCCCCTCATTTATTGAGGTGGAGTTTGGAGAGTTTAGCACCGGTACGCAGGCCGAGTACTCCGAGCAGCAGGCCGAAGAGGTTGCAACCCGCCCCGATCCCTCCGAGACACAGCCTGAAAATCCGCAGCCCGAGCAGCCTCAGCCTGTAGAGGAGCAAGAAACCACCACCGAAGAGACCACAAAGCCGGTCGATGCTCCCGACCAGCAGGAGGAGATCCAGGAAGAGGAGATTCAGACCCCGGAAACCGACAAGGTAGAGCCCCAGGAAGAAGCCGCCGAGGAACAGCAGGAGGAGATAACTGTGCCCCCCAAAACCGAGCAGGATGAGACGGTGCAGGAGGGCGAAGAAACAAGCGGCGATACGGAGGGAAGTGAAGGAGATATCAATGCTGACCAGGGCACGGGCAATGAGACGGAGAAATCTTCTCCATACAACCTGAGTTTTGAGGGCGAGATAGATCGTGCCCCGATGGTGCAGCCCCTCCCCGACAACGTCGCCGATTCCGAGGCAACCATCACCATTCGCTTTGAAGTAAAGCCGGACGGTACGCTCGGAAGAATCATTCCGCTCAAAAAGATGAATGCCGAGCTGGAGCGCGAAGTAATACGAACTCTTCGAAGCTGGCGTTTTTCCCGTCTTCCATCCGGCGTCCCCCAGCAAAACCAGTGGGGTACGATTACCTTCCGTTTCGTGCTGCAATGATCTCATTACCCAATACTTTATAGCCTTGGAAAACTCGGTTATGTACGGGCACGCTGCAGCGTGCCCCAACAAGAGGTAAAGTCACTCTTGTGGCGAGTAAGTTTGAGAAGCAGAATGCGAAGTTCGAAGGGGGTTTTGGGGGATGACCAATCGGAATGAATTCAGAAGATTATCTCAAATGATCTCTTTAGCCTGTTCTCTGTAGTCTTAACGAAAAAAGGCTCTGCATTAGGGACCAACAGATTATGACCCTCAATACTATCTCCCTCCCGTCACTCCGTGGCTGAGGGCATGACACTCTCCTTTGTGATAGGTTTGAGAAGCATACTGTTGGAAGACCGTTGTACCCTCTGTTGAGGGGCAGTTACACTGTCGACCACAAAGCTGCCGGTCGGTAGTGCAACTGCTTCCCAACAGATTAACAGGTACACCTTCCTCCGAAGCCCAACTATTGGTCCAAGTTTGCAACTTGGACCAATAAAAAGCAGCTGACAGCCTATCTGGCACAAGTTGCAAACTTGTGCCAGATAGGGGATTTCTTTTCACAAAAACACTACATCCTGCCGATCCCCAAATCCTGAATATCCTGGTTCCAGTTGTTGCTCATTTTGCCGAGAGACCGTTTGTCCCATACAGTTGGGAGACCGTTGCACGGTCGGCCATGAGCTTTGGGTTCGCCAGTGCAACGACCTCCCAACGCAAGTAGGTTGGCCACCGGACTTATTATCTATTTTCTTGGTCTACCGAACTGCTCTTTACTAGACAACCTCTTTGTTCTTTATTGCTCCGCCTGCCTGTCCTTATAAGCAAAAGGTGTACGACATTATAATGTCATGCTGTCTGGCACTACAATGTCATCCTCTGCGACATTACTATGTCAGGTTGCTTGACACTACAATGTCACGGAGCACGACACTGTAATGTCATACAATCCGACACTATAATGCCAGGAAGCCTGACTCTACAATGTCAGATGGGTCGACACCATAATGTCGGACAGGGTACATAGTATGGATACTGCAGGCGGAGTAGTCGGAGCAGTCAGACCATCCTTATAAGTACCGGCGGTGGGAGCAGTAAGCAATGATAAACCCAAGATGCTTTATCCAAGATTACACGCTGAATGCATTTAATACCAACCGGCGATTTTTTTGGTTCATTTCTTTAGTCCGACCACTGGCGGATTTAATCGTTGAAAAAATCAAAACCCTTAAATCCTCAAGTTCAGCAAATGAAGTATTATTTTGGCAATTTCTTAAACCGAGCGGTCCATTCTGCCCAAGAAATAGCCTCCCACAACTGTTTCAAGTTTGTACCTGGGACCAATACAAAACGGCTGACTTGTAAGGCACAAGTTGCAAACTTGCGCCAGTTAGGGGGGATGGGTTGATAAGGCTTACACAAATTGGAAATGAGCTTCCCTCCCTGATTCATTAGGGAGGGATTTAAGGGTGGGTAAACAGAGGGCAGCATCAATGTTCAGGCCTCTTCCCGACGTCGTCATTTCGACCGGGAGGGAGAAATATCGACATCCCACGATTAGTCCACGTATACAACCCGGATCCATACAAAACAGCTGACTGCTTGCAAGGCACAAGTTGCAAACTTGCGCCAGATTTGGAATTGAAAACCGAGGGAAGCAACCAATACCAAGGTTCATCCCGCTGTCGTCATTTGATCCTGAAGGTTATCGGGAAGAAATCTTTCTCGGTAAGGCCTCTTTTCTAAAAATAGTATTCACTACTGGTCCAAGTTTGCAACTTGGACCAATAAAAAGCAGCTGACTGCTTGTAAGGCACAAGTTGCAAACTTGCGCCAGATAGGGGCCTTTTTGGGATAATTCTGACCTTTAAAGCTATTGCACAAAGCGCCCAAAGAAGTTTCGCAAAGTGAAAAAACTTTGTGGTCCTTTGTGCCTGCTTCGCGAACCTCTGTGTTAAACTTTTGCCTGGTAGCAGATCTCTCTTAACACCTAGATAACAACCCAATCACAGAACGGTAACATTTAGTCAATATTGAGTAAAAGCCAGTTGTGTAGCTTCGCCTTTCACAATTCTATCAATCCCACACAACTCGGAGGAACGACCACATGTGCTCTCAATTGCTACAAAAGCTAAAAATTTTCCTACCCTTTTGGGTCTTGCTTGTCAGTCCACTGGCACTGATGGCCCAAACGGGTAGTCTTTCAGGAACGGTAACCGATTCCAACACGGGTGATCTGATGCCCGGGGCCAACCTGCGTATCGAGGGCACCTCCGTCGGCACAGCCACTAGTTCTGAGGGGCGTTTTAACTTGAAAGGGATTCCAGCCGGCGAACAGGTACTGCTGGTAAGCTACATCGGCTACCAGACCAAAGAGGTGACGGTTGATATTGAAGTCAACCAGGTAGCAACGGTGACCGTTGCACTGGATGACAACTTTGTCGAACTGGACGGGATCATGGTGCAGGGCAACCGCCAGGGACAAGCCCGTGCCCTCAGCCAGCAAAAGACGTCCGATAACATCAAAAACGTGGTAGCCGCTGACCTGATCGGGCGCTTCCCCGATCCCAACGTGGCTGATGCCCTGCGGCGCGTGCCCGCTGTTTCTGTTCAGCGCGACCAGGGCGAAGCGCGCTATATCCAGGTGCGGGGTACCAATCCCACCCTGAGCAATGTAAGTGTCAACGGCGAGCAGATCCCGTCACCCGAAGGCGATGTTCGCTTTGTAGCACTTGATATGATTCCGACCGACGTCCTATCCAGCATTGAAGTAAACAAGGCGATTACCCCGGATATGGACGGTGATGCCATTGGCGGTTCAGTGAACCTTAATACGCTCTCGGCAGTTGAGGGCGGCCGCGTGATGAAAGCCACGCTTTCGGCGGGGTACAACAACCAAAACAGGGACTACTCCCCGCTCGGCGGCAACGGCTCATTCACCTACGGGAATCGCATTGCGGACAACAAATTTGGTTACCTGGTGGGCGCGAGCTACAACTACTCGAACCGCGCCTCCGACAACAACGAGATGGAATATGACGAAGGGGATCTCGAATTTCTCGAGCTGCGTGACTATGAACTGACCCGCGAGCGGATGGCCCTGATCGGATCGTTTGTTTATCGTTTTAATCCCGGTTCGAAACTGTACCTCAATACCAACTACAACTACTTCTCAGACCAGGAGCTGCGCCGGGCCATGGGTATCGAGAGCGTAGAAATTGCCCGTGAGTTCAAGGATCGATTTGAAGAGCAGAAGATCTTCAGCCTGTCCGGTGGAGGGAACCATCTTATCACCGATCGGTTTGAGGTGGATTACTCCCTGTCATACTCCTATGCCGATCAAAACACGCCGCAGGATCGTGAAGTGGTGTTTGTGCAGGCGTATGAGGATCAGAACGAGGAGGAGATCGACTTCATGCAGCTTACGAGGGAGAATCCCGATTATCCGCAGTTTTCTACCACCTCTGCCGCTCCCGCCGGTGCCGGGGCCTACAACTATGATGCTTTCGAGTTTGATGGATTCGAGAATAGCTCCGAGCAGACCTCCGACAAGCATTTCACCTCCCGCCTCAACATGAAACTCAATTATGACCTTTCCGATATCTACGGCGAGTTGAAGTTCGGTGGCCTTTACCGTGCCAAAAACAAGGAGCGCAACCCCGATATCAAGATCTATGATTATGACGGGGACTTCCTCTACGGTGACGTGCGCGGCAGTTTTGAGGATGAAGACTACCTGTTTGGGAAATATCCCGAAGATGTAGGATTGTTTCCTGATGAGGGCAAGCTGGGGGCGTTTTGGGATCAGAACCGAAGCAGCTTTGAGCTGGAACAGGAGGACAGTATAGAGGACACTGAAACCGAGCGCTACTCAGCCGATGAAGATACTTACGCCGGCTATCTTATGACAACGCTCCGAAAGGGTTCAGTCAGCGGTCTGATCGGTGCTCGTTATGAATACACCACCGTTGATTACCGGGGAAACCAGGTGGAGTTTGATCAGAACGGCGATCTGCTGCCGGTTACTTCTACGGCAGGCAGCAACGATTTCGGGTTCTTCCTGCCGATGCTTCACCTCAAGTACGAGATGTCCGACAATGCAAATCTTCGCTTTGCCTGGACCAACTCGTTTTCCAAACCCAACTATTTCGACCTGGCGCCCTATCGCCTTATCAGCAGGGAAGATGAAGAGCTGGAGATCGGGAATCCGGACCTGGAGGCGACCAAATCGATGAACTTTGACCTTATGGCAGAATATTACTTCAACAATGTTGGGGTAATTTCTGCCGGACTCTTTTACAAGCAGATTGACGACTTCATTTATATCAGGAATTACGAGTATGGGCAGGCGCCTTACAACGGGTATGAAGCTACACAGCCGGTGAACGGAGAAGATGCAGACCTGTTCGGATTTGAGCTCAACCTGCAGCAGCAGCTAACCTTTCTGCCCGGCTTTGCCTCCGGATTTGGGGTGTACGCCAACTACACCTACAGCTGGTCGGAGGCCAACCTGATCACCGAAGAGGGAGCGGCCCGAACAGTGTCGCTGCCCGGTCAAGCAGAAAACACAGGCAACCTTGCGCTTTCCTATGAAAAGTATGGCTTCTCGGGTCGGGTATCGCTCTCTTACGCCGGGGCATTTATCGACGAGCTGCGTACCAGCGCAGACAATGATCGCATCTATGATGAGCACGTGCAGCTCGATGTTTCCGCCAGTCAGCAGGTTACGCCGGGCGTCAATGTATTCCTGGAGCTGATCAACCTGACAAACGAGCCGCTTCGCTACTACAACGGGGTAAGTTCGCGGCCGGAACAGCAGGAATATTATTCATGGTGGGGCAACCTGGGGGTAAAATTTAATCTTTAGTATTAGCTGATCACAGGGTGTGGTCCAATGATATGGGCTGCACCTTTTATTACCAAGATACTTTTAAATACTAATCTGTCATTACACAGGTATGGAGTTTGGCAATCTTACCCAGCTGCCTCAGATAATGAAAGGGGATCGCCGCGCCCCGAAATACGCGGGGCTCGCGATGACAGTTACAAGGAATAGTTTTTACAAACCTCTCTTAAGTCAACATTACGTCAAATTTACTTATTCAATTTATATCTATGACACTCAAACAGTTAGGCTATAGTACCATTCTTAATGTTGTTTTTTTACCACTGTTTATTTTGATGCTTTTGTTCCTGGCTTGTCAAAATGAAAAAGCTGTGGATGGTGATGAGCCCAAATCAGTAGTCCTGAAAGAAGCTTTTCAGACTTCGTGGGACGAAGGTGACAATGTGGACAGTCCCGCCGTCTGGCACGGTCCCGACGGACAGCACTGGCTGCTGGCCACCGCCAAAGAGGGTGACACCATCATCGCGTTTGATGCCACCGACGGCACACTGATCAAACGGTTTGGAGGAAGTGGCAGCGGGGCCGGGCAGTTTGAACGTCCCAACGGCATTGCCGTGATCGATGACCTGGTGCTGGTGGTGGAGCGCGATAACCAGCGTATCCAGGTCTTTAGGCTGCCGGAATTTGAATCGCTCGGATCACTGAGTCATGAAGATCTGCGCCTTCCCTATGGGCTGACTGTTTTTTCAACAGGGCAAGACAGCTATGAACTTTACGTGACGGACAACTATAATCCTGCCCTCGAAGGCTATCCCCCACAGGGAGAGCTGGACGAGCGAGTCCACCACTTTCGTTTTTCTACGGCAGGCGATTCGCTGCAATCCCAGCATGTGAAACTGTTTGGAGAGATCATCGGGGAGGGCGTGCTGCACAAAGTGGAGTCGATCTATGCCGACCCGGATAACAACCGCCTGCTGATTGCTGATGAGGCGTTTAACCAGCGCAGCGTCAAAGTGTATGACCTGGAGGGGAACTTTACCGGGCAGATGGTTCCCAGCAACTATTTTACCAGCGAGCCGGAGGGCATTGCACTGTACAGCTGCCCGGATGGGTCGGGCTACTGGATTATGACGGATCAGCATGAATCAGACGAGAATAAGTTCCAGGTATTTGAGTGTCAGTCATTAAAGCACCTGGGAACGTTCAAGGGAGAGATTACCCGTAATACCGACGGTATTTGGTTGACGCAGCAGTCATTTGGGGATTTTGAGCAGGGCGCGTTTTACCCGGTCCACGACGATGGCAGCGTAACAGCAATATCCTGGCAGCAGGTCGCCGATTCGCTTAATCTTTCGTACTGTAAGTAATCATTTTCTTATTTCCTTTTGAGTGACTCCAGCGCACCCTGAACGCTTTGCCAGAAATTGGAACCGGGATTTACAGGATTAGGGGATGAACAGGATGTTATGTTGTATAAGGAAAACGCGTTTAGCGGTTGAGTTATGAAGCCATAATTCACAATAGAACCGCTCAGTCATCCTGAACCATTGTGCTGAACTTGATTCAGTATCTCTTTCAGGATCTCGTAGAGCCTCTATCTTTGATATCGGCTTAACAGATCAACGTTTAGTGCCACCACGAGACAGCTGTTGGATGTCCGGGATGACACAGAGGGTATTTCTTGGTTCTTTGCCATCTAATCTAACCGCTAAATCCGTTACAAATAAGATAATCGGTTGTGCCATAGAAGCTTACCGTTTCATCAGGGCTTGCCTAGGAGCTTTGCCTTCCTATAAAGCTAGTAGAAACTGGGACTTACCCTGCAAAAAAAATTCGTTAAATATTGTTAATTACATAAGAGGTGCGTAATATTGATTATTCGATAAATTGATAGAAGGGACTCAAGGGAAAATAGGTCAAGCAAACTTGAAGTAGCTGGGATGAGTGAAGAGAGAGAAGTTTTCATTTCCGGTTATTAAAGCATCTCTATCAGTGAACATTAAATCATTGTGATAAATAAATGCGATGATTTACTAAAACATCAATATTAAGCCCTCCGATTATGTATGAGAACTACTACTGGAGTTTTACATCCTCCATATATAAAAAGGTCGCTGGTTGGCTTTTTTATGAACTAAATCGTACTCAGAAGAAAATCCTTTGTTCAACGTTAGTAATTCTTCTGGTGGTTGGATTTGCATCGGTAAGTGCGTTTGCTCAAACTCTTACTGTCAGTGGCACCGTCACAAGCAGCGACGATAATGTTACTATGCCCGGCGTAAACATCGTGATTCAGGGTACCCAGCAGGGTACTACAACTGATGCCGATGGCACCTACGAGATCAATACGCCGGCAAATGCCATACTTGTATTCTCTTTTACAGGTTATATTACCCAGCAAGTTCCTGTTAATGGTCGAAACACAATCGATGTTCAGCTTGAGCCGGGTTTGTTGGAGCTGGATGATGTTGTAGTTACGGCGTTCGGTATAGAAAGAGACCGAAAGGCACTGGGTTATTCGGTTACCGAAGTAGGGGGTGACGCATTAACACAAGCGCGTGAAGTGAATCTCGGTGATGCCCTGCAGGGTAGGGTTGCCGGGGTAAATGTAAGCAATATAGGCACCGGTGTGGCCGGTTCAAGCCGGGTAACAATTCGGGGAAATGTCTCACTGAGCGGCAATAATGAGCCTCTTTATGTAATCGATGGCATACCCATTGACAACACACAGCTGGGTTCTGCCGGCATGTGGGGTGGTTCTGACTGGGGGGATGGTCTTACCAGCTTGAATCCGGATGACATCGAAAGCATCAACGTGCTCAAAGGCGGTACAGCTGCAGCTCTTTACGGTTCCAGGGCCTCCAATGGCGTGGTCCTGATCACCACAAAATCAGGTGTGGGAGGAGAGGCCCAACAGGGAATTGGGGTAGAACTGAATTCCAATGTAACGATCGACCGGTTTATCAACACTTATGATTTCCAGGATGAGTACGGCCATGGCACCGGTGGACGCAAGCCGGCTAACGCAGCCCAGGGTTCACAATATGGAGCTAGCGCTTGGGGTGCACGCCTTGATGGATCCATGGTATACCAGTTCGATGGTGCACAGCGACCTTATGTGGCACATGACGATAACTTTAATGAATTTTATCGCACAGGCTACACCACGACCAATACTGTAGCCTTGACCGGCGGGGTTTCCAACCAGTCATACCGGCTCTCATTCTCCGATCTCCGAAATGAGACTATTGTTCCAAATTCGGGGATGGATCGCCAGACTGTGAGCCTGAGTACCAACGGGCAGTGGGCGGATAGACTGACAGTAGATGCCCGTGTCCAGTATTCCCGGGAAGATGTCGATAACCGCGCACGGCTCTCCGACGCCCCGGGCAATGCCAACTATACACTTTCTGTGTTGCCACCCAGTATCAATGTTGCAGATCTGAAGGGATCGACCGATAAGCTGGGTGCACAGGCTGATGGAACGGAACTGTTGTATTCCGACAACATTTTCAGTCAGAATCCCTGGTGGGCCACGCACCAGTTTGAAAATTCCAACGTGCGTGACCGGATCCTCGGATCTGGGCTGTTACGATATGACCTGATGGACTGGCTCTACGTTCAGGGCCGCCTGGGTATGGACCTGTATACCAGCCGAAGAACCAACCTGGAACCGTATGGTACGGCCTATCGAGCCTTGGGAGCTATGAATGAGATTGAGAACCGGGTTCGGGAGACCAACTTTGAATACCTGATCGGTTTCAATCAGGAATACCGGGATTTTGGCTTTAGTGGCCTGTTTGGTGGCAACGCTATGAGGCGAGATGTAGAAACGCTGGACGCCCGGGGTGAAAACTTCAGCGTTCCGTTCTTGCATACCATCGGTAATGCAGCCAACAGGAGCTTCAACTACGGAATCAGTGAACTGGGCATAAATTCCCTGTTCGGTTCAGTCGAAGTCTCATATGATGATGTGCTGTTTTTGACCGGTACGCTCCGAAACGACTGGTTCTCAACGCTCCCTATGAATTCAAATAGTATTCTTTATCCCAGCGTTGGGGCGAGCTTTGTATTCTCAGATGCGTTCCCCGTGCCCGACTTCATTACCTTTGGTAAAGTACGCGCTTCCTGGGCCGAAGTAGGTGGTGGAACCGATCCCTATCAGCTGGCCCTGAACTACGGGCTTGTCGGACAGGGACACCAGGGTGCCGTGTTGGGTAGGATCAACCAATCCAATGTACCGAATAGCTCATTGGTCCCGCTTTCACTTAAAGAATATGAGGTAGGGTTGGATCTGAGATTGTTCGACAATACGTTGGGAATCGATTATGCCTATTATCATAAGAAAACGGAGAATGACATTTTGAACGCCTCCATTTCCCAGACTTCCGGGTACAGCGGGGCAACCGTCAACGTGGGAGAGGTCACCAATTACGGGCATGAGTTTCTGGTAAGTGTGAAACCGATCACCAGCCTGACCTTCAACTGGAATGTCGCCGTCAACTTCTCTTATAACGAGAATAAGGTAAACCGCCTGTTCCAGGATGCCTTCCTGCTGCTGGACCAAGAGGCCCGGAGCCTGAACGCCTCATCGCAGCACCGAATAGCCCATACTGATGAGGATGGAGAATTCTTTAAGGGCGGATACAGTATGATCGTAGGAACCAGCCACATGAGAATCAATGGAGAGAAAGTGTATGACGCTGACGGTTTGCCTGTTGTGGATGGTAAACTTCGTGTATTGGGCAGCGGTATCCATCCCTATACCGGTGGCCTCCAAAACGATTTATCCTGGCGAAATTTCAACCTGGGATTCCTGGTTGATTTCAAATTCGGTGGAGATCTTTACACCGGTACAAATTCGCAAACCTATGGCAACGGCATGCATAAAGCAACGCTCGAAGGACGGGAAAACGGGTTAACTATCAGCGGGGTAGATCAGGATGGAAACGCACAGACCTGGGATATTCCGGGGAGTGATCCCAACGCCGAAGGTATCGTAACGGTCCAGGACTACTATGGCAGGCTTTCTACAATTGCAGAATACTTTGTACAAGATGCAAGCTTTATAAAGCTGCGCCAGGTAACGCTTGGCTATAATTTGCCCGCTGACATTGTACAAAACACGCCGTTCAGTAACGTGAGTCTTTCGCTTGTGGGCCGTAATCTCTGGTTAATCTACAGTGAAGTAGACAATGTAGATCCCGAGTCGACATATAATACCAACAACGGCCAGGGATTAGAGTGGTTTGGTGTACCCCAGACTCGAAGTTTCGGCTTGAACGTGAATGTAAAATTTTAGGATAGAGAGATGAAGAACAAAAAAATTCGATATATGGTAGTCTGTCTGCTTGTATCGCTATTTACCCTGGGTAGTTGTGATACGAGCACCTTGCACAGCCTGAATGAGAACCCAACGGTTGCAGAAGAGTTGGATCCCGGCTTCATACTGGCCTATACCCAGTTGCAGACCTCTGGGGAGCGATTTGAAAACTGGCGTGCCGTGTTGATATATCAATCAACGATGGTCCAGCACTTTGCCGCCCTTGCAGGGTATTGGGCTGGTGACAAGTATACCTTCAACGATCAGTACTCCGGCTCGCTTTGGGCCCGGGCCTATACCAACTATATAAAGGACCTTGTGAACCTGGTTGAGATCACCGATCCGACGGTGGAAGGCCAGGAGCAGTGGGTGAATTACCATGCCATTGCCCGCATATGGAAAGTATTTGCATTCCACAGGGTTACCGACCATTACGGGGATGTTCCATATTCCCAGGCCGGTAAAGGTTTTATTGAGGGCACATTCTTCCCTTCCTATGATCCCCAGGAGGAGATCTACTTGGATATGCTCAATGAGCTGGAAGCCGCGGCTGCCCTCTTAACTTCTGATGCCAGCAACCCCGGCTCCCAAGACCTGATCTATGGCGGGAACGTCGATAAGTGGCGTAAGTTTGCTTACTCCATGATGTTGCGTCTCGGCATGCGGATGACCAAGGTGGATTCAGACGGGGCACAGGACTGGGTTCAGCAAGCACTGGCAGGAGGGGTGATGGAGAGCAATGATGATATCTGCTATATCGAGCACACCGACGGTCCTGAGGGGATCAACCGCAATGGTATCGGTGAAGTATTCCTCTGGAATGGTCAGGCCTTTACCAACGATGATGTTTCCAGGCTCAGCAAGACATTTGTAGACTGGATGGCCGGGAAAAGCGATCCCCGACTGGAGAAACTGAGCTGGGTGGTCAACGGTGGTCCACCACAAGGACTGCCTAACGGTTACGATGCGACTACCATTCAGAACTTTGATCCCAATTACGGGGAAGGAGACGATTACAGCCGCATCAATCCGCTGTTTGTGTTGACGTCGTCACCAATGATTTTCCAGACCTACGCCGAGGTTGAGTTTCTTACCGCAGAGGCGATCGAACGGGGCTGGGCTAATGGTGATGCTGCTACACACTATGAAAACGGCGTGAGGGCAGCTATGCAGATGTATTCCCTCTACGATCCCACGCTGGAAGTCGACGCTGCTGATATCAATGACTACATCGCTGCAAATCCCTATGATTCCAACAGTTGGGATCAGTTATTGGGTGAGCAGTACTGGGCTGCCACTTTCCTGAACGAGTATGAAGCGTATGCCAACTGGAGACGAACCGGCTATCCCGAGCTTACGCCCGTGAATTATCCCGGAAACGAATCCAACGGTACGATTCCGCGACGGTTGCGATACCCGTTGAGCGAGAGAAGTGGTAACCCTGATGCCTTTAACGAGGCCGTAAATCGCCAGGGTCCGGACCAGTTCACTACCCGCATGTGGTGGGATGTGGAGTGAGTAGTTAATCAGACTAAAGTGGTTTGGTATGGACTACTAATCATTGCACTGGTAACATTAAAAAGCCATGGTTTCTGGGTCAGAAACCATGGCTTTCCTATTCTTTTTACAGGCGGATTATACCTGCAAGGCACATGTTAAACAAATACACGATATTTTGGGGTTGTATGTTGCTTGGTCTGGGTATTCCCAACGTTGCAAAATGCCAGGAAACCCCTTCAACAGGTCCACTTTTTGAGGCTCTGTCCCCTGATCATACCGGGATCCATTTCATAAACAGGCTGGAAGAGGGGCCGGGAAACAACATCCTGGAGTCCGAATTTTTCTATAACGGAGGAGGGATTGCCGTTGGGGATCTCAACAGTGACGGGCTTCCGGATATCTATTTTACTGCCAACCAGGGGGAGAATGCCCTGTACCTGAATCTTGGAGAATTTAAGTTTAAAAATGTTACCCAGATTGCTGGATTGCGTGATTCCGGGGGGTGGTCGGCAGGTACCGTTATGGCTGACGTCAACGCGGACGGTTTGCTGGATATTTACGTGTGTAAGGCGGGTGATCTGGACGAAGAGCAGCGGAAAAACAAGCTGTTTATCAATAATGGAGTTTCTCCCATAAACGGGCAAATTCCAACCTTCACAGAACGGGCCGCCCAGTATGGCGTTGATGACCCGGGCTATTGCACCCAGGGCACTTTTTTTGATTATAACCGGGACGGCCTGCTGGACCTGTTCATCGTCAATTATAACACGAGGTACCTGTCCGGTTTTGACGTCAGGACAATCCGTAATAAACGGGATCCACTGGCCGGCGACAAGCTGTACCGAAACAATGGTAATGGCACTTTTTCCGATGTGAGTGAGAAGGCCGGCATCCTGCAGAATCCGATCGGGTTTGGATTGAGTGCTACAGTTTCTGATCTGAATAGTGACGGCTGGCCGGATATCTATGTGGCCAATGATTACATGGAGCGCGATTATATGTATATCAACCAGGGTGATGGTACTTTCAAAGATGAGATCCTGGTTCGGACCGATGTGATCTCCTATTTCTCCATGGGTTCCGATATTGCCGACATCGACAACAACGGCTTCCCGGACATCCTGGTTGTGGATATGCTCCCGCCTGAATATCAGCGCCGTAGTGTATTCAAAACGCCGGATTATGATATCTATGATGAATTGGCCCGGCATGGCTATCACCGGCAGAACATGCGGAACATGCTGCATCTGAATAACGGGGATGGCACTTTTACGGAAGTGGGGCAGCTGGCAGGCGTCTCCATGACCGACTGGAGCTGGTCTGCCCTGATGGCTGACTTCGACAACGACGGCAGCAAGGATGTTTTTATCACCAATGGTTTTCCCCGTTTCTATACGAACCTGGATTACCTGAATAACATCCTCTGGAAACGGTTTCCCAACGAAAAAATTCCTGATGACCCGAATTTGAAATACAAGCTCGTGCAGCAGATGGAGCAGGTGCAGATGCACAATTTCGCATTTCGTAACGCGGGAAAACTTCCGAGTGGGGGACACGGTTTCTCCTTTGAAGATGCAACTGAAGCCTGGGGACTTAAGAGTAATTCTGTTTCAGGCGCTGCTTCATTTGCCGATTTTAACAATGACGGATTCCTGGATTTGATCGTCAGCAATATCAATGAACCTCCCTTTTTGTATAAAAACAGGGCAGGTAAAAATAGCAGTAACAACTACCTGAAAGTCCGGCTGGAGGGCTCGAAATACAATACCTTTGGAACCGGAGCCAAAGTAAAACTTACTGCATCGGATGGATCCATCTTTTACCAGGAAGCATACCAGAGTCGTGGTTTTCAGTCTTCTGTAGATCTTGTTTTGCATTTCGGGCTGGGTAGCCTGGAACAGGTTGATGTAGCAGTGACCTGGTCCGATCAATCAAAACAATCGATCTGGGATGTTGCAGTAAACCAAACACTTACGATCGACTACAAGGAGGTAGTGGAATCTCTCTCTGAAGATGTGGATGATCTTGAAAACATATTTGTGTTGCTGGACGAGCAGGCACTGGGGCTAAATTTTGTCCACCAGGGAGCGTTCTTTCGGGACCGAATCCAGAGCCCCTTGATGCCCCACACACTCTCCAACCTGGGACCTGCTATGGCTGTTTCCGATGTTAACAGTGACGGTCTTATTGATATTTTTATTGGAGGTGTACAAGACCAGTCCGCTGTGCTCTATTTGCAGCAATCTGACGGCACGTTTTCAAAAGCTGATATACCCGTTTTTGAGGAACATCGCACCTATGAAGATATCGACGCCGTCTTTTTTGATGCCAACGGATCCGGCCATTCTGACCTGTATGTGGTAAGCGGTGGGAACTTTGATCCCTCAAACGGCCCTGCCTACCAGGATCGTCTATACCTGAATGATGGCTTGGGGAACTATATTTACTACCCGGATGCCTTGCCGGAGATGTATTCCAGCGGGGGGACGGTCGCTGTGCTCGATATCGACGGCAACAATATGCCCGATCTGTTCATAGGGGGTCGGGTTTTGAGCGGTCGGTACCCGGAATCCCCGCAAAGTTATTTGCTGCAAAATAATAAAGGGATCTTTACCGATGTTACGGCGAAAGTCGCACCGGAACTTGTGAATCCTGGAATGGTAACTGATGCAGCATGGGCCGACCTGGACAGTGATGGTCAAAGCGAACTGATTATTGCGGGAGAGTGGATGCCGGTTCGTGTGTTCAAAAATACGGGTGTTGTTGGGAAATCAATGTTTACCGAAGTCACTAATGAAATGGGTCTGCAACATACTTCCGGCTGGTGGAATGTCATCAAGGTGGCTGACCTGGATGGCGATGGGCGACCGGACCTGGTGGCCGGAAATCGTGGACTGAACGCCTCTCTGCAAGCAATACCCGGAAATCCAGTAACATTGTATCTGGCAGACTTCGACAGGAATGGGTATGACGATCCTGTCATCACAAGCGTTATTGATGGCAATCGTTACCCGGTTCCCGACAGAGACCTGTTTCTTAAACAACTTCCCGGCTACAAAGATAAATTCCCCGATTATGAATCATGGTCGAAAGCAGATATCTCAAAAGTTTTATCAGAGAGACAGCTGAAGAGTGCCCGGCAATTTCGGGTAGATACGTTTGCTTCCACCGTGTTCATTAATAAAGGAGATGGGACGTTTGAGCCCAAACCTTTACCTGCCCTGGCCCAGGTAGCTCCTGTTTATGATATGGTAATTGCGGACTTCTTCAAGAGCGGTCGACTTGACGTTTTGGCCGTAGGAAACAACTTTGGAAATCGGCCTGAAGTCGGTCCGATGGCAGGGCAGGGCGTTTTGTTAAAAGCAAATGGAGGGTTCGATTACACACCCCTGACGCCGGACAAAACCGGTTTTTATGGATCCGGAGATATAAGGCAGATTGAGTGGATCCCCACCAGGTTAGGACCGCTTTTCCTGCTGGGCCGTTACGGTAATGCAATGATGGCTTATTTGTATCGGTTGGGTAACGAGTGAAGAAACGAATAAAACGATGCTAGCCTCTCAGTCATCCTGAACTTGATTCAGGATCTCGCAGGGATCATAAACTTTGATGAGGATATGGATGAAATCAACGCTACTGTCCCCCAGCTAGATCCCGGATCAGGGTCAGGGATGACTGAGAGATGTTGTTGAACATAGTAAATGATAAAAAATCCAACAATCATGAAATTCAAACTTTGTACTTTTCTCGGAAGCGTACTCCCCAGGTTATCTCTGGGCCTTCTGGCTTTTGTATTAATCCTAAGCATTCCGTTCACTTTTGTGAATAGCCAGAGCATTAACAAGGCGGATAAACCCTATCGAATCATCGCTTACGCTGGTGGTGATATGAACTACTGGAAGATGGGTGCGGCCAAGTTGACCCATATAAACTACGCTTTTGCCCTCGTAAATGATGAGGGAGAGATATTTTTCAGGGACGAATCCCGCTCAGCCCAGCACCTGGCACAACTGCAGGCGCTGAAAGCAAAGAATCCAGACCTGAAGCTGCTGGTTTCCGTAGGAGGATGGGGTGCCGATGGTTTTTCGGATGCCGCTCTTAGCGATGAGTCGCGCAAGATTTTCTCGCAGAGTGCTATTGCCATGATCAGTCATTACGGTCTCGACGGCATCGACATCGATTGGGAATTCCCGGGGCAGCCGGGGCCGGGCATAAAGTATCGCGAAGAGGACAAGCAAAACTTTACCCTGATGATGAAATCGCTGAGGGAACATATTGACGCCCTGAGCGATGAACGGGGTCTTACGGGAGAGAATCGTTTATTGCTTACTATAGCCAGCAACGACGATCAGCGTTATTTCGAGCATACGGAGATGAAAAAAGTGCACACCTACCTGGATTTCGTAAACGTGATGAGCTATGACATGTACACGGTGGGATCGGCAACTACCGGACATCACACAGGGTTGTACCCTTCCGATTTAGATACCTTATTGCGTACCACCGATTCGGCAATCCAATTACACCTTGAGGCTGGCATCCCGCCGCAGAAAATAGTGGTGGGCGTCGCTATTTATGGTCGGGGCTGGACAGAGGTCAATCCCGAAAATAACGGCTTGCTGCAGCCCTTTGGCAAGTGGTACGGATTTATCCAATACTCAGAGCTGAAAGAAAAGTACATCGATAAAAACGGTTTTAATCGCCACTGGGATGATGTCGCCAAAGCGCCGTTTCTCTGGAACCGGGGGTCGAGGACCTTTATTTCATACGATGATTCTGAGTCTTTAATGAATAAGACATCGTTTATTCGTGAACGCGGATTGGGTGGGGCCATGTACTGGCATCATGCCTATGACCCTAGTGAGGAGTTGTTGAATGTGTTATACAAAGGGCTTAAGGAATAGTTCTGATATAAAACTAACTCAAAATAATAACTGTCATCGCGAGGAGGCTCTTTGTCGCCCTTTTTGGCTTAATGATGAGGTCGACGCGGCGATCCCCCGTCCGTTTTTTTGTTCACCCCCGGGAGATTGCCTCCCGACAGGTGTCGGGATCCCGATGGTCACTTAATCCCTCGCAATGACAGTTTTTATCTCGAACTGACGTGTGTGCCTTGAAGTAGAGACATGTTGTCCGACTTAAGCAACATGTTCTTTTACATACTGTTGTAGAGATGGTAGTTGGCCTACCGGAGGCGCTGTCAGCCAGTGCCTT
>NZ_JAMQKA010000065.1:0-32405 GCF_031569985.1 Aliifodinibius sp. S!AR15-10
CTCCCGGCAGCAGCTGGTCGATCAACTCATGAGCTACATCAAAGACTATAACCAGAAGAACGCAAAACCATTCAACTGGACCTATGGAAAAGAGTACCTCACGAATTAAGTGGTAATGACACTAGTACATTTCGCACTTACATTACAATTAGCTCACCCCGCAGGGCACCGGCCCGCTCCAGCGCCTGGAAAATCGAGATGATATCCCGTGGACTAAGGCCCAGGTTATCGAGCGATCCTGCCAGCTGCTGTACATTCGTATTGGGTTGCAGCACTATATTTTGGGCTGACTCTTCACTGATCCCAACTTCGGGCACCGGCAGCACTTGGGTTTCCCCTCCGCTCAACGGCGGCGGCTGGCTGACATAAGGCGTTACCTGCGTACGTACCTGTATGCTACCGTGGGAGATAAGCGCATCATCAATAGTGACACTCCCACCGGTTACAATTGTGCCTGTTCGTTCATTTATGACCACACGGGCCGGCGTATCCACCTGTATTTGCTGCTCCAGGATCGTGCTAATGAACGTATTCCTCATTCCCTGGGCCTGGAATACATCCGGCCAGTCCACCTGTATCAGACCAGGATTGAATACAGAGGCCAATTGTTCATCAAAATTGTTGTTGATCGCTTCAGAAATTCTTCGGGCGTTCGTGTAGCTAGGTTCCCGCAGCACCAATCCCAGTGGAGCATCGGTATCGGGGGTAAACTTCTGATTTTGTTCCACCACACCCCCACTTGGAATTGTTGCAGTGAGAGTTTGATTGCGCCTGATCCGAGAACCTGGTATTTCTGCATTGATTCCGCCAACTACCAGCGGTCCCTGTGCTTTGGCATAAACCTGTTCGGTATCAGGCTCCAGCAAGGGGGTCTGTAGCAACACGCCGCCCTCCAGGCTGCTGGCGTCGCCTACTGAAGAAACGGTAACACTAATTTCACTACCCGGTGCATGATAAGGCCCAATCGTGGCTGTGACCATAACCGCCGCTACATTGCGTGTCCGGAGGCGATCGGAGTCAACGGTAATCCCAAATTTCTGCAACATGTTGGCGATAGAGCGCACGGTAAAAGCCGCACCCCGACTGCTTATCGTACGGTCACCGGAACGATCAAGACCGGTCACCAGACCATACCCGATAAGTTTTTTGGGCTGGGCATGCTGAACCTTCACCAAGTCACTCAACCGTGTTTGAGCCCGGGTCTCACCGGCGACCAAAGATATCATAATCAACACGGTGAGCAGAAGCCCGACACCCCGAAATATGTTCCAATTAGTGTATTTCATGTTGCCGTATCAATTCAGTGCCTTCAATGTTATTGCCGCGCCCAGCGCCACACCAACGCCGGTAAAAATCACGCGCCTTATAAATCCGCGTTCTTTAGTCAACTCCCTGACACCACCCTTTTTCTGGTAACTGATTTCAGCATTGGCCACCAAAAAGGAGTAGACCTGGTTGCGGCTGTTGATATCCCTGGGACGAACAGTGCCCTTTAGCTCCATCTCATGAAGTTCGCCGTTAATTTCCGTGGACCTTGTGCCTTCAATCACAAAATCACCACGGGGCGTCTCCTCAGCAATCGTTACGCTCATATATCCTTCCAGCAGCTGTCTCTGGCTGGCCTCCGCACTTTGATCGGAGCCGTAGTTCACCTGCACATTTGAACCGAAGGTCGGTTCGAAAGGCAAAAAATTTCCTGTGGCAGCCCCATTCGCACTACCAGCCGAATTGGAAGCCGATTCCGAATCAGAGGTTGAGCTCCCCGAGATATCCTCCCGCAGCACAACTGTTATGATATCCCCCACTTCGTTGCCTTTGATATCCTGATATAGTGATCCCTGGGCCGCAGCAGAAAACGTTCCCGCCGCCAATAGCACCAGTGTTAAGAAGAAAGTCTCAACGCCTACAATGTTTGTTTCCATATTGCTACTCCCGGGCGTATAACCTTGCCCAAATATTTTTTTCTCGTTTCTTCGCTGTAAATTCGAATTTCATCATTCCTGGCCCCATTCTGCCGAGCCTTGCCGGTAAGTCGCACTCGGATGCCCCGTTTTTCAAATAGTAGTATGACCATATCACCGGCTTTCACCAGGTACTCGGTCCCAATATCGACTTGCTGGACTGGTCGCCCCGCCAACAGTGTTCGACGCAGTGTTTTACCCTCGATCCTGCTCATATCACTGATCAAGGTGCCGCTGTTTTTAGAAATCCTGGTCCACTGGACATGCAGATCTTCCCTTGCAATCACTTCTCCACTCGTAATCCGGCGGCTGGTAACCGGCAGTTTACGCTCCATCTCAACGGCAAGCTGCACCTGTTCTGTCTGACGGATATTTCGTGGCCGGCACACAACCCTGAAATTTGTATACTGCTCCAGGGCTCCATCCAGTTCTACGGCTGTTATATGCTTGGGATCGAGGCGTAACAGGCTTCCGGGAATCCACCGGGCCGCCAATTTGAACCGGTATTCCTCCGGACTGAATTGTTTCCTAAGTGTTTGTCTGGCCATTTTGAGAATAGCCTGCTTGGTTTCATCACCCGGCTGTCGGTTTGATTCGATTACTGTATGGGCAGTGACTGGCGCAACACCTCCATCTACAGGAAGCAATTCTCCTGCCACATTCCCCGGCAAACCGAGGCCAGCAGTCAAACTCCATATCAAGGTTATCATGTAATTCATTGCTTCAACTAATCCTAAATATTTGTGACGCGTTACCAACTAGAATATTCACTTTCTAGACCCTGGCTTTCTTGAATCATGCCCTATCACTTGCGCGGGAATTAATTCCCGCACTATGGATAAAGCAGAAATGCGTTTTATCTGTCAGATAAACGGCACCAGGCCTGATAATTGGGCTTTCAATCGGCAAATATGTTATGTATTGATGTATGTGGATTTCTAACGCTTAATAGAGTTGGTGACCGACATCATGTCCTCGGCGGTCTGCACCATTTTGGAGTTGGTCTCATAAGCTCGCTGGGCCTCAATAAGCTGCACCATCTCCTTCACAACATCCACATTCGAATCCTCAAGATATCCCTGGCGGATTACGCCAAATCCTTCCGAACCCGGAGAATCACTAAAAGCCATCCCTGAGGCTTTGGTTTCCATAAATAGGTTATCGCCTTTGGCCTCCAGTCCCGCGGGATTGGAAAAACGTGCCAGCTGAACCTGTCCGAGCTCTATCTCCCGGTTGTCGCCGGCCATCCGTGAGGTAACGGTGCCATCCTGGGCGATCTCGATCGCTTTGGCCTCCATCGGCACTTCAATCTGGTCGGCTAGCGGCAACCCGGAGTTGTTCACCAGCATGCCGCCCGAATCCCGGCTAAAGTTACCGTCACGCGAATACGCAATGTTGCCATCCGGCATCTCAATTCGGAAAAATCCGGGCCCATTGATACTCAAGTCCAGCGGGTTACCCGTTTCCGAGATCGAGCCCTGCGTAAAATTTCGGATGGTGGCCACCGCCTGCGACCCATGCCCGATCTGCAGGCTCGGACTGTCATTTGAGATTCGACTGCCCGATGCTCCCGGTTTCGAAACTTCAACATTCTCATAAAACAGGTCCTGGAACGCAATAGAACTGCGTTTATAGCCCGTTGTACCCACATTCGCCAGGTTGTTGGCAATATTGTCTACCGATTTTTGCTGTGCGCTCATTCCAAGCGCGGCTGTACTTAGTGCTCTAAACATATCTTATTCGCTTCCTTCGTTAATGATTTAACGCATTGCGTTTTAACGTCCTAGTGTCATCCTGAACTTGTTTCAGGATCTCGCGATGGCAATAACAGTTGTTGATGTAACAGGCCTAACCAACGCTGCTATCCCTTACGAAATCCTACTCATCAGTATAGGTCCGGGATGACAACAGGTAATACAAAGCGTTTAGGTTTAAAATTTTCCGAGTTGATTGGAGACCTGTCCCATCATCTCCCCCGTGGCACGTATGGCCCGCTGTTGCGATTGAAACATTTTCATGGTTCGCATCATATCTACCATCTGGGTCAGGGGCTCTACATTTGACTTCTCATAATATCCCTGCATAACCAGGCTGTCCGAATCTTCGATAAGAGTCCCCTCGGGGACTTCAAAATAACTGCTTCCCTCCCGTTCAATGCTTGAGGTATCTTCTGCCTTTACAATTCTGAACTGGCCGGCCACTTTGTTATTCATCCGAATCGTTCCGTCCTTGGCAACCTGCAGGTTCACGTTGCCATCACCTCCGCCATCGGCTTTCATGTAGCCGGGGATATACACCGGGCCCGAATTTCCCATTACCTTGGCCCCCTGTTTGTTCACCAGAAACCCGTCGGGGTTGAGGCGGAACCGGCCGTCCCGCGTCAGGTGCTGGCCGTTCTCGTCTTCCACTACAAAGAATCCCTTCCCCTTGATACCGAAATCAAAGGTCCCACCAGTAGGATCCAATACGCCCTGTTCCATATTGAGCTCTTGCCTGGGAATCGTCTTGGTCCTCATCTCCCCATCCACCTCTTGCCTGAGCATTCGATAGAACACCTTGGTCCCTTTGAAGCCGGGGGTGTTGATGTTGGCCAGGTTGTCGGCAGTGGCTTCCTGTGATTTGGAAAGCATCTGCATCGCCTGCATCTGAAGACGTAGTCGTTCAATCATAAAACCTTGGTTGAAAACTGCTATTAATACGTTTACCGATTAACACATCGGGATTCCACTCGAAATGACAGCTATTACAGATTGAGGGTATCTTAAGTTAAATCTGCTCATTAAAATCTAATCGGTAAACGCGTTGCTATTAATCAACTTTGTCCATCTGGGCCGAAATGGATCTCCCGGCCGCACTCTCTATCTGTTCAAATTCTGTGCCATCCCCTTTTTCTATGACTTCAGTTACCGTCATTTTCTCCGCGTAAAACTGTGGTTATTTCGTCTCAGGAATGCTTTTTCACTGTTTTGCACTATCCAAATCCCCAGTCTGACTCCTAAAACCAACTCTTACCAGGAACAGAAATATTTTCCCACCCTGCAGAAAATAGCGGGAAACCAGGGCGCTCCGCTAAAGGGAAATGTTTTCCGCCCGGCTGGATGATTTGTCCCTCCTCAACCTGGAAACCGGCTCAGAATACACAGAGGGCAATTCTGCAGAACTGGTACTGTATTTGATACCTATATATGTCATGTCAGATCAGAACTCAGCACAGGAAAAAACGGAAGAACCCACGCAGCGCAGGCTGGAAAAGGCGCGCGAAGAGGGTAATATCAGTATCAGCACGGAGATCTCTTCGGTAATGCTGATGCTGGTCTCTGTCATTACCATTATCATGGCCGGGGGACATATATACGGACTTGTGGAGGGGCTATTCGAAAACTTTTTCCTTAATGCTGGAAAGCCACTGGAAAACCAGGAACATGCAATTAAATATATAGGGGCAGCGGCAACTTTTGGCCTGCGGATGATGGTCCCGCTGCTGATTATCCTGACCGTTACCGCGATCGGAGTCAACCTCATCCAGACGAAAGGTGCCTTTTCTCTGAAAGCGATACAGCCCAAGGCCAGCAAAATAAACCCACTGAACGGCCTGAAACGCATTTTCTCAATGCAGGGATTCGTGGAACTGGCCAAAGGCTTTCTAAAACTGCTGATCATCGGGCTCATCGTCTACTTCACCGTATTTAATAACCTCGATTACTTTATCTCTTTTGCTGTGCTTCCCCTGGAAACGAGTGTCAGTGAATCAGGCTCGTACGTCCTCATTTTTATCGGACGCATCCTTGCTGCACTCTTTATCCTAGCCATTGCTGACACGGTGTATCAGCAATTCCAGCACAAAAAAGACCTGCGGATGACCAAAAAGGAAGTGAAGGATGAACGGAAAGAGACGGAGGGCGATCCTCATGTGAAGAGCAAGCGAAAAGAGATGGGAATGGCATTCCGGCAAAAGCGGCTCGACCACGCGGTGCTTGAGTCCGATGTGGTAGTCACCAATCCCACGCACTACGCCGTTGCACTGCAGTATGATCCCGAAGAGAACAACGCCCCGATCGTAATGGTGAAGGGGCAGCGGCTGCGGGCACAAAAAATTAAGAAGCTGGCCCGGGAGTTCGAGATCCCGATCGTGGAAAACAAGCCGGTGGCTCAGGCCCTCTTTGCCTCTGCAGAGGAGGATGAATACATACCGGAAGATCTCTACCGTGCCGTGGCCGAAATCCTGGCTTACGTCTACAAATTGGAAAACAAACACAACCAATGACGTCAAAAAATGGCTTTAAACGGAATTAATACCGACGCACTTAAGAACAAGTTTCTCCAGACGGATGTCCTGATATCATCAAGCGTCATCGTTATCCTGTTAATTATGATTCTGCCGTTCCCTGCGGCACTGATGGACTTTTTCCTGGCCATAAACATCTCCTTGTCTATTGTGGTGATGCTGGTGGCCTTCTACACGCTCAAGCCGCTGGAGTTCGCGGTGTTTCCCGGCATGCTGTTGATCCTGACGCTGTTCCGGCTCTCGCTCAACATCGCCACGACCCGACTCATTTTAAGTGAGGGCTACGCCGGATCGATCATTGAATCCTTTGGCGGATTTATCGTCCAGGGCAACTTTGTGATCGGGATCATCATCTTTGCGGTGCTTATCATTATTAACTTTGTGGTGATTACGAAGGGCGCGACGCGTATTGCGGAGGTTGCCGCCCGCTTTACCCTGGATGCCATGCCGGGCAAGCAGATGTCGATAGATGCGGACCTGAGTGCCGGGCTGATCAGCGACCGGGAAGCCAAGCAGCGACGCGAGGAGATCGCCCGGGAAGCCGACTTCTATGGGGCGATGGACGGTGCCAGCAAGTTCGTTCGCGGCGACGTTATTGCCGGCCTGCTAATCACGTTTATTAATATTATTGGTGGTCTCATTGTGGGGACGATGCAGCACGGGATGCCGCTGGCGGAAGCCGCCCGGGTCTACACACTGATGACGATCGGGGATGGACTGGTTTCGCAGATTCCCGCCCTGCTGATATCGACAGCAGCGGGTATTATCGTATCGCGTGCCGCCTCGGAGGGCAATTTGAGTAAAGAACTTACCACACAGCTGCTGGGCGATCCCAAGACACTGGTGCTGGGTTCGGCTTTCATCCTTTTTATTGGGGTGATGCCGGGGATGCCCCTTCTCCCGTTCTGGGCGGTAGGCGGCCTCTTCTTGTTCTTGGCCTACCGGCGCCAACAGCAGGAGGATCAGGAGAAACGGGAAGAGGTGCAGGAACAGGAACAGCTGCCGGAACAGGCGGAAGATCGCGTGGAAGACTATCTGCTACTCGACACCCTGGAGCTGGAGATCGGCTATAGCCTGATCCCGATGGTGGAGGCAGAACAGGGCGGCGACCTGCTCGACCGCATCACCTCGCTGCGAAAACAGCTGGCGGCAGAGTTGGGGATTATCATTCCCTCGGTGCGCATTCGCGACAACGTGCAGCTCGATGCCAATCACTACACCATCAAAATGCGGGGCATTGAGCAGGGCGACGGCGAGCTGTTGCCCGGGTACCACCTGGCACTGCTGCCTGCCGATTTTGATACCGACATCCAGGGAATTGAGACCAAAGATCCCACTTTCGGCATGGATGCCATCTGGGTAAGCGGAAAAAATAAGTCCCAGGCGGAAAAATTTGGTCTTTCGGTCATCGAAGCGGGCGCTGTCATCACCACACATCTAATGGAAGTGTTGAAAGAGAATGCCTACAAGCTGATCGACCGGCAGATGGTCAAGCGACTGGTGGACAACATCGAGGAGCAATCCCCGGCCCTTATAAACGAACTGGTGCCGGAGGGCATGCAGATCGGGGCGATCCAGAAGGTACTGAAACGACTGTTGCGAGAACGCATTCCCATCAACGACCTGATCACTATCCTGGAGACGCTGGCCGATCACTGTCACCAGACGGCAAACACAGATGTTTTGACCGAATATTGCCGTGCTGCACTCTCTGAAACCATTACGCGGCAGTTTGCGAGCGATGATAATGAGATCGTCGTCGTAATGATGGATTCGGCGCTCGAATCACAACTAATTAGCCAGGCGCAACAGGGTGGACTAAACTCCAACACTCTTGGGCTCGACCCCGATACCGTGGAGATGTTTTATAAGAACAGTTCCGAAGTATTTGAACAGATGATACGCCAGGGATATGAGCCGGTACTGCTGACCTCACCGGTACTGCGCTTCACCCTTTTCGAGTTTTTGGCACCAATTTTGCCTGAAATTAATGTGTTGTCTTACAATGATATCAGTCCGGATGTGCAGTTTAAAACATTTGACCGCCTCCGGATATCACAAGCTGAACTTCAAGAACCTAGACCGGCATAATGCTTAAAAGTCTATTTGGAAAAACATTCGATGCTGCCAAACAAAGTGCCCACCAGATGTATGGGGATGACCTGCCTGAACTGTCGACCTTGCTGGCTGACCCGGAAGATGAGCATGAGGAAGAGCCTGGAAAGCGGCAGTACAATCAACAGGATTTCCAAACGGGGGGAGAAAAGGGGGTCCGTTTTGAGCGGTCGATCGAAAGCAGGAATCAAGGCAGGGAGAACGGTACGAGTCCAACTCTGCAATCCCTCCGCAAGTACGCGGTCGGGCAAGACCCCGATAAAGAGAATACTCCGCTGAATGAAACTTCCGAACAGGAGCAACCTGCTCTGAAACGGGATAAAAAGACAGACAGCACGCCTTCTTCCTTTAAGAATGAGAATTATTACAGTCGGGCGAACATCCGGGCCCGGCAGGACCCAGGAAAAGAAGAATCCACAAAAGATAACGAGAGTGGAGATATAGCAACGAAACGGGTTGAGAGGAACGATAAGGAGAAAACGGATAAGGAGTTTTCACTTCCAGAGGCCGCACCGTTCAATGGATTTGAAGCACCGAAAGCCAAAAAGAAACCTAAAAAAGTAATAACCCCCTCATCCGGCCAAGAGATTGAGGCCCTGCAAGAACGATTTAACAAACTGGAATCAATGCTCCAAACAGTGCTGGAGGCGTCGAATATGAACTACGCCTCGCACCCGGCATTCCAAAAGCTTCTGCATACCGGTATTAAGAAAAAAATCATTAACGGCTGGTTTGAAGATATTATCGGTCAGGGAGTTGATCCCTACGAGCAAACGGAGCTGTTTATGTCTGAGTTGACGGGCATTATCCGTGAGGCGATGGGCAGCAATGCGACACGCAAGCCTGAGAAACACCTGGTCTTTATAGGAAAACCCGGATCGGGGAAAACGAACCTGGTGATGAAATTGGCTCAACACCCGGATTTTATGGGCGCCCGAGACGTAGGTATTGTTTCTGTGATACCGCAGGGAAATGATGGCACTCCCTATTACACGATTCTCGAGCCATTCTGCCGAGACCACGGCCTTCCCTACTGCCAGGTGAAAGACGCAGCCCAAGTGAAGCAGCTGCAGGAGAAGTGGAAAGAGTTTGATCACCTGCTTATTGATACGCCGTCCCTGGAAAAAGAAGGTAAAGCGATGAAAGAGCAGTATAAAGAGATTAAGAACGTACTGATGCCGCTGTCGGGACTGGAAACGCACTGTTTGATTGATGCATCAGGAAATGGGTTCTCTGCCCCGGGTGCATCGGCCCCGTTTCACCGGCTGGATGTCGATTACCTGGCGCTTAGCCATCTTGATCTGACTTCGCAGTGGGGACCTGTCATTCCCCTGCTGCAACAAGCGGAAGTCCCGGTTCGATATATCAGTGTGGGGCAAGACGTGCCGCGTGGTATCCGCAATTTTGATCCCAAGTGGGTAACCAAGCAGATGCTGGAAAACAGCTAGCCCGTATTTTTGAAGAGATATACGCTTCAGGATTACAAAAATTTTAATGGACGTAATGTATTTACCGGTAAAACGCGGAAACCATCGTGATTAATGCCCTGTCACATGCGCGGGAATTAATTCCCGCGCTATAGATAAGGCGGATATCTAAATAGTCTAATGGGCACCTTAATCCGGGTTCTGAGAATATATGTATTCAACTGATGAATACGTGGATATAGAAGCATAACAGTCTGCTCAAAAAGGATGAAACAAGCAGACTCATTTGATCAATTTTATCAAAAGACAAGCTTTGGCTTGGTACAACAAGAAAGGAAGAACGCTATGTTAATACGACTGATTACCGTTATCTCGCTTATTCAATTCATCCTCATGATGATCTCAGGAATGAACATCAATGTTGCCCTATACCGGAGTATTCTTGTGTTCATGATCCTGTTTACTGTGGTCTACCTGTCGGTCTTTTTCCTGAATATTATCCAGGACAAAAATGCCAAATCTGAGGGCTCTACCGTAGCACAGAGTAACAATCCACAGAACAGTAAAGAGAATTGATTATGGGTAACAAGTCACTGCAGGAGCTGGCGGAGCTGTATTGCAAGGATCCCGCCCCGGGATTGCGAAATGCAATTATCAGTAAGTCGATGCCGTTGATCCGCAGTATCATCGGTAAGATCAACACCCCGGACCAGCCCCTCACCCAACGGGAGGACCTGGAAAGTGCGGGCATCAGCGGCCTTATACAGGCGATGGACTCCTATGAGTGCGACCGGAATATCAAGTTCAATACGTATGTCTACTATCGCATTCGAGGCAACATTATCGACTACCTGCGCAAAATTGATCAGCTGCCGAGAAAAAAGCGCAAGAACTACGGCAAGGTAAAAGAGGCGATGCAACGCCTTTCCCAACAACTGGGACGCGAGCCCAGTGATGAAGAGGTGGCCGGAGAGCTGGATATGGACCTTGAGGATTACCGCAAGCTGCTTTCCAACGTACAGAAGCGAAATGCCCTCTCACTGGATAAATCGTTCAATAAAGATGATTCGAACTCATTCTACGAGATCCATGAAAACAAGAACGCTGAATCCCCGGACCAAAATCTTGAGAAAAAGGAGCTGTGCAACACCCTGAAGCAAAAGATTGGGGAGCTTGACGAGCGCGACCGCCTGATCCTGACGCTGTATTATTACGAGGAGATGACCATGAATGAGGTGGCAGTACTGCTGGAGCTGTCGGAGGCACGGATCTCCCAGATTATAGGGAAACTGCTGATCAGGTTGCGCGAGGAGCTTGCGCATGAGGAGCTGGTGTGATAATCACTTACTTGCTTTTTGTGACCCACCCTTCCGTCCCTCCCTTCCAGCAGGGATGGAAACGCCCTACCAATTATTGTGACGGATTTAAAATGCAGTTATCTATTTCTACATAAGAGACCTAATTGTGTAAGATTTCTCTCCCGAAGGTTTTCGGGATCGAAATGACGACAAATGGGTGGAGCTTGGTTATTACTTTCGGTCCGTTTTCCAAGAATTGAGCCTTAACTCGTAACCGTCATCTCGACCGGAGCTTGCGTAGGGAGAGATCCTTCTGCCAAGGGGCAATTTCCTTCATCTATCGATAAGCCCATCCGCTACCGCCGCCGCATTATTACACAAAGTGGACAAAGTATACGCGAAGGGTAAGCAAAGTGAAAAAGACTTTGTGGTGCCCACTACCGGTTCAAGTTTGCAACTTGGACCAGTACAAAGCAGTTAGCAGCTTGCATGGCACAAGTTGCAAACTTTGCGGCAGGTGGGGATAATCTGGCCAATCTGTAGTTTGTTGGGGCACGACGCATCGTGCCCTTATATAAAAGCCATTACTCAGGCAATAACCCCTATAACTTCAGCCATAAAATCGAACAGGCGCTGGAAGAGTGTTTCGAAAGCATCCGGCAGGTAGGGCATCACAAATGTCAGCAGGGTGAAGCCGAGCCCCAGTTTAATGGGGATGGCGATAAACATGATGTTGGCCTGGGGCATGACGCGGGCAAAAATGGCGAGCGAGAGGTCGAGCAGGAAAAGGACGATCAGGAACGGGGCGGCGATCTGGACGCCCACGATGAACAGGTAGTTGGCTACCTCCAGCATAAACGGCCCGGCAAGTTGCACCTGCGCCTGGTTGACGGGGATCACTTCGAAGCTCCGGGCCAGCGCATTGATATACACCTTGTCCCCGTCGATCAGCAGGAACACCAGTACGGCCAGCATGGTGAACAGGTTGCCGACGATATCGGTTTTCTGTTGTGTCATGGTGTTGACGATCTGAGCAAAGCTGAGGGTAATCTTCAGGCTTATCAGGCGGCCCGCCATGTCGATGCCGGCAAACACCAGCTGCCCGACCAGTCCCAGGGCAACTCCCACCAGCGCTTCGAGAAAAATGGCCGTGGCCAAGAACGGTAGGCCCGATTCTTCTGGGATCAGCACCTGTTCCCCCGGGATGACAAAAGAAAGGAGCAGACTCGTGATAATCGCAAAATAGATCTTCACACGGCGGGGAAATGACGCTGAGTTGAAGAAGGGCGCTGTCATGATCATGCTACTCACCCTGACAAAGATCAGGAAGGTGGCCAGGATGTATTTAATACTGAGTAGCTGCATTTAACACTATTTAGAATGTTGGGATCAAGCTTGGGGCTTCCATTAGTATCTGCGTAATCTGCGCGATCTTCGGGAGCTAACACCCCGCGGATTACGCTGATTATTTGAAACTTATCCCGTTTCCCGATTGAAAATTTATAAGAATCTTACTCAAGTGAACATTGCCCTATCACTTGCGCGGGAATTAATTCCCGCGCTATGGATGAGGCTAAAATTGTTAGAAGGCTTTGCAAAACCGTGGTTATAATACTGTCATCGCGAGCCCCGTTTGTGTGGGGCGTGGCGATCCCCTATAGTTGTCTCAGGCCGTAATGTGAGTGGGAGATTGCCACACTCCTTTCACTTCGTACACCTTTGCCAAGGCTACGGTGCACTCCGTTCATTCCGTTCGCAATGACACCATAGTATTTCAAAGCCTCTCGTAAAGTAAGTAACTATGGTTGACCACCCTATACCCGTGCAAGATCCTGCATCGGGCTCGCTCATTGAAGCCCTGGCGTAGTTGAGGTTCAGGAAGAATGAGAGACATTTCCTAACCACTCAATGCGTTCTAATTAATAACCTCCGGGATAATCTCGAAGACGCGTTCCATAAAGCCGATGGCATACTGTAGCATGAAGCCAAAGGAAAAAAACAGGATAACCACAACGACCACCATTTTGGGAATGTAACTCAGGGTCATCTCCTGGATGGAGGTGGCGGCCTGGAAAATGGCAACGCTCAAACCGATGACAAGTGCTCCCGTCAGGGGTGGCCCGGCCAAGGCGATAATTGCGGTCAACATCTCCTGCAGCCAGTACAGGGCGGTTTCAATATTCATGAGTGATGTCCTTTCTCGTTTATAACTAGAAAAATAAGTTCTGTTGCCACAGATTTACACAGATAACCTCAGATAATTCATTTGGATCTGTGCAGATCTGTGGCAAATGCTTTTTACGATTAACTGATAACGTAACTAGTTAAAGCTCTGGACGAGGGACTGTACCAGCAGGTACCACCCGTCCGTTAATACAAATACCAAAATTTTGAACGGCAGCGAGACCAACACCGGGGGCAAGAACATAATCCCCATAGCCAGAAGCACCGAGGCCACTACGAGGTCGATCACCATAAAGGGCAGGTATATCATAAACCCGATTTGAAAGGCGATCCGAAGCTCACTCATTACGTACGACGGAACCACCACGTAGAGCGGGATATTCTGTACATCCTCCACCGACTCCTGTCCCACCATATCCATAAAGAAAAGAAGCTCCTTGTCCCGTGTTTGCCGCACCATAAACTCTTTCAACGGTACAGAAGCCTCTGAGAGGGCCTCCATCTGGGTAATCTCATCATTGATATAGGGCTGTATCGCCTCATCATTGATCGTCTCGAACGTCGGCATCATAATGAAAATAGTCAGGAACAGGGCCAGCCCGATGAGCACCTTGTTGGGCGGCGACTGCTGGGTGCCCAGCCCCATACGCAGGAAGAAAAAGACGACGACAATGCGGGTAAAACTGGTCATCATGGTGACAAACGCCGGTCCAAATGAGAGCACCGTAATCAGCACCAGTGCCTGTATGGCCACCGAAAGATCATCTTCCCCACCAAACGAGAGGTCGATCTGGGGCGCCGACTGCATGATCAGCGGCATGTTGATGGCATTTGTTATTGAAGAAACAGGCAGGGATGAAGCCAGCGTGATAGCTGGAAAAAGCAGCAGCAATCCCACTGCCAACAGGCATACCTTAAGCATGGAAATTTGGTTAATAATGCGAAACCGTATCATGTTTTACTTTTGAATATTTTGGAAAAGTTGTTCTCAGTAGTGCTGCTTTCGGGGCGCGGCTCGTTCCACTCGCTCTTGGGATATCGGTGGAGGAGGTCAACAGAACCAGCCGTGACCCCGAGCACCCATACCTCATCATTAATCTCTATGATTTTCATCTGTGCCCCTTCACCCAGCCGCTGGCTCCCGATCTCCCGGTTCTTTTGGGATGATCCCCCGAATTGACTTTTCCCGCTCGTCCAAAACCACACGATCCCCAGAATCACCAACAGGATCAAGAACGTGACCAGAGCATTGGCAAAAATACCTGAGGATTCTCCATCTGTGGACACCGGAGCTTCATTTTGCCGGGTCAGTGCCGTATCAAGGCTGTCTACACGCTGCTCCGTAACCGGTCCACGCGCGGTATTTTCTCCCCCATAGTCCATACGGGATATCATCAAAAGCCACATCACCAGCAGTACTACCGAAATGGCAATAACGATTTTCAGAATCTTCTGCGGGCTGGTCGAGAGAGAGGTAAGGTGTTCTCTAAGATCCATTTTGGAGTCCCGCCAGCCGTTTTCTGGTCGTAACCAGGTTGGAAATACGCACGCCGAAATGCTCATCGATAACCACAACTTCGCCGTGGGCAATTTGATGGCCGTTTACCAGGATATCGACCGGCTCACCAGCCAGCTTCTCTAGCTCAATGACCGATCCCTTGGCAAGCTGCAGTACTTTGCCCAGCGGCAGCTCAATCCTTCCCAGCTCCACCGACAGATCCAGCTCGACATCCTTGAGCAGATCCATGCTGTGGGAATCGCCGTTTTCACCGATGGCAGGAGATTCGTCAAATTCGGAAAACTCAATATGCCGGCCCGAGATGACCTCCTCCTTACTCCCCACCTGGTTCATTTCTTCGGCATCCGTTGCTGAAAACTCCTGCTTTGCTTCGGCTTGTTCCCCGTCCTTCTCTTCCTCATCGTCAGCCTCCTCCGGCTCCTCTTCCGCCAGCAAGGCCTCGGGATTTCCACAGAGAAACCCGGCCCTCACCTTGTCATCAGCAATGCCCTCGATCTCCATTTTGGCCAAAAAGTACTCGCTGTGAGCGTGTAGTTCTTTCAGCTCCTCAAGGGACAGGACTTGTATCTCTGCTACTTCCGGTTCGTAGCCATCACTTTTCATCTTTTCAAGGACCGTGTCAGAAAGATCAGTGGAAAAATCCTCCAGCAATTCGATGGTCGTATCATTTTTCGTTTTCTCCTCAATCCCCAGCATAATACTGGACAACAGCCCGTACCACTCCTTGTCGAGGATGACAATGAGATCGGCATCGAGGTTCTCATCCCGCGTGTACAGGAAGATATCCGACTCCAGCATATTCTCCAGCGCCTCGTCATATCCCACTCCCTCGGCAAATGGGAGTTCTATGTTTGTTTCCTCCAGGAGAACAGATGTCAGAAATTCCTCAATATCCGGAAGGTATTGCTGTAGGTTTTCTTTCCAGGTATCCATAATTTATATCAGTTCCTCTTCATTAATTTCTTCTATCATTTCAAAGATTTTTACGGCTCTGCGCCCCCGCACCACACCGGGATAGGCCGACATCTTTTTAACATCGTTCACCATTATATCCAGCGGTTTATCCGTGCGTTGGCTCAGCGGGATGGTATCTCCCTCTTCAAGATTCGAAATTTCATCAATGGTCAGCCTCGTTTTTCCCAACAATGGCTGAATGCGAACCGTCGCCTTATAAAGGGTGCGTTTGTACGATTCCAGTTCTTCCCCCGTAAGCTCTTCTGTCTGTGACTTTTTCCCCTTGTTCAGGGCAGAGTTATTCATCGCTTCCTTCAGCAGGCTGTAGGGGTAGGATATCTGTACCTGAACCTGCTGTTCCCCGAATTCAATGCGGAATTTGACAATAATGGTGGGATCCACAGAAACAAGATGGATGTTTTCAGGCTTGCTCTCATAGGTGGTGGAATCGATTTTGAAGTCCATATAGGGTTCCCAGGCCACGATGATCTCCTGGTTGATCCTGTTCATAATCCGGGAGGTAATCTTCTCCTCAATGGTTGTCAGCGTCCTTGTCTCCAGGACATCTTCCCCGTACCCCCCACTCTGCCGCTCGATCAGGTGGATGCAGAACCCCGGCGGCATATCGATAATCACGTTGCCGCCGAGCTCATTAACCTCCAGCAGGTAGATGACGCTCGGACTTTCGATCTTGTTGATAAATTCACTGGTGGAAAGCTGTTCAATATCATGCAGACTCACATCTACTTTGCGACGGAGGGCGCTGCTGAACACTCTGCTCAGGTTACGGGCAAGCATATCGTGCAGAGAGCGGAGATTTCGCATAATCTCCTTACTAAACAGCTTGGGATGCTTAAAGTCGTACGGTTCTACATATTTTCGATTACGAGATTGCTGCTCTCGGCGCTTCGGCTGCATGTGCGTGTTCGGTTCTTTAACATCATTGCATTACATATTTAGTGTAATACAAATTGCGTACCGAACGCAGCCCGAGTGCATTATTTATTGTACGGATCAATCCCAGCCGCAGCTTCTCCTTTTCTTTCAATCCCTCCAATTCATCAACCGTGCGAGAGGAGAGGTATTCAATCATGTCGTGCCTGATCTTGGAGCGGTTCTGTTGAATCTGGCTTACATGTTCTTTATTCACTGTCTCAAGGGTTATTTCGACCAGCAGGTACCGTTGACCGTTTGTACCCGCGGGATTTACAATCAGTTTTTCGAAGGTGAAATGGCCGATTCCCGATGAGTTCAATTCATGAATAAACTGGTATGTTTTCTCGTAATTTTTGTCAACAATAGCGTAAGCAAGGTAGGCCTGCCCCAGAAAAATTAGAATGATAAGGAAATATTTTCCAACAGTTCGAAATTTTGACGCCTTTGATTTGTTCTTGTCTTTGCTCTTCTTTGCCATGTTACTAACCTTTCTTACTGCATGTTGTCATCGGGTTTTCTGTGGGACAAAATTGGTTGGTCCCTCTGCCCAATTTTCCTCAGATGAAGGATCGGTATCATCTTTATACTGCACGTATATTTCCACCCTCCTGTTTTCTCTTCGTCCTTCCGGGGTGTCGTTTGAGGCGACCGGCCGGTATTTGCCGAAACTGCTTGCCTCAAACCTGCTTGCCTCCAGTTTTGAATGATCATTTATAAATAGCACCACTGAAACTGCGCGCGCTGCACCCAGGTGCCAGTTAGACAGATATTTGGAACTCTCGCTTATCGGCACATTGTCGGTGTGGCCCTGTACTTTTATTGACTGGATATCATCATCAAAGATTTCTGACATCTCCCCGAGCACCAAACGGGCCTCGGGCAGCAGCTGTGCTGAGCCGCTGTTGAATGTGACCGAATCACTAAGGGTAACCTTTATGCCTTCCGCTATTCTATTGATATCGACTTCCGATGAGAGCCCCTGGTCCTCCAGAAATTTCTTAATGGTTTCCCACTCTTCCTGCAGGCTGTTGCTGCTGGACTGCGTGTTGACCGCCGCAGTTTGATCGATGATACCGTCAGAGCTCTGAAAGTATGATATAAAATCATTGAAATTAGCATCTTTAATTCCTGGCGTGAGCGTGTAAAGCAGCACAAAAAAGACCAACAGCAGTGTCACAAGATCGCTGTAGGTCATTAACCAGGTTCCAGTACCTTCTTCAGAGTCTCCCATTCGTTATTCTGCTGTTCAATCCATTGACTGTACAGTTTCTGATCGCGTTGTCGTTTTATCGTCAATTCTTCATGGTGCTTAATATATTCCGCCCGGTCTTTTGGATTTATGTAGATCAGCATCTTCTTCTCCATAATCCTTGGGTTCTCTTTTTCCATCATCGACATAATGCCCACCCGGAACATCTCTTTCCGGTTGAGGTCCAGCTTGCTGAGGTAGTCCAGCTTGCCGGCCAAGGGACCAAATAGCATATTGGAAAAAATGGTACCGTAAAGCGTCGTCAGCAGCGCTACCGAAAGCCCCGAACCCAGTGACTCCGGGTCAGATACATTCTGCAGCATCAGCACCATACCGATAATGGTACCGATCATCCCAAAAGCGGGTGCATAGTTCGACATCGATTGCAACACTTTGATCGAAATTTCTACCTGTCGTTTCCGGCTCTGTATTTCATTTTGAAGAATACTGGCCAGGCTTTCCTGTTTGAATCCATCGACGGCAAACTGCAGTCCGTTGCGCAAGTAGGGGTCCTTGATATGTTCAATATCCCCCTCCAGGACGAGCAGGCCTTCACTGCGCACGCGCCGGGCAAACATACTCATTAGTTCCATATCTGTGCGCAGATCCACCGATTTAACACCCATCAAACTGCTGATGGTGGTAAAACTATTTTTAATATTCTTTAAACTATAGTTGACCATCGTAGCCGCAACAATGCCACCCACCACAATAAGCAGCGATGAGAGGCTTGCAAACACCAGCAGGTTACCCTGTGTTACGATGGCAACCAGAATCAGGGTGAATCCAAACAGCAGTCCTATGACGGTTGATCGGTCTAGCATACATTTTGTTATCGCCGGTATGCCGAAAAACTTAACCGTGGATTTTAAGTTTTCGGGGGATGGGAACCTGCTATTTCTGTATGTCGCCACTGGTGCGGTCCACCTCTTACAGTGGGCTGCACCTTTGGGATAGCACTTCACCCAATCCACAATCGCCTGGCATTCAAATATCAGGCTATAAATCCTACGTTTACTTAAGTACACGAAAGAAATTAGCCCCGTATTTCAATGCGGGGCGGTGGTAGATGGGGCTTACCGATAGATGAAGGGGCTTGCCTTGGCAGTAAGATCTCTCCCTCCGCAAGCTCCGGTCGAGATGACATGTCATGAGTTGGGGGCATAATATTCAGGTGACGGGCAGCAAACAACAAGCTAGCCCCTTCCCCTTATCGTCATTTCGATAGGAAGAAATCTTTCTTGGAAAAGGCAGTATATCTGAAATAATTCAGCGATGGTGATTTCGACTTTTACTTTAATCGAGAACCAGACCAAAATGCTCAAAACAAAAACGCTTCGCCCCATAACCGATGGATCAGATCGGCTATTTGGACGAAGCGCACCTTTTTGGGTTAAGAGCCTTTTATGAAAAATGTGGGCTAAAATTATCGTTTGAGGTTCACGGCCTCGGTCAGCATTTCATCCGAGGTACTGATTACGCGGGCATTCGATTGATACGCCCGCTGCGAGGTAATCATCTCGGTAAACTCCTGTGCCAGGTCCACATTCGACCCTTCCAGCGCTCCCGAGTTGATCCCCGTGTTGGAAAGATTGTCAACGGTATCCACAAAAACTTCGCCGGCCGCAGATGTAGCGCGGAACAACCCACCCCCGACCATCTCCATACCGTTTTGATTCTGCACCTGTCCAAGGGCTATCTGGGCCAGATCTTTATTCTGGCCGTTATCATACACGCCCTGCAGACGCCCGTCACCGTTGATACTTACATCCACCAGTTCGCCCTGCGTATAGCCATCCTGGTTGACTACCTTGGCTGAATTTGAACCGGCATACTGAGTGAAGCTTGTGCCCTGTGCCGAGTCGCCAAATTGCACCTGGAAACTCGTTGCCTGTGCACCGCTTCCGGGGTCAAAATCGATCGTAAAATTATGTCCTGAAGAAAGTTGTCCCAGCTCATCAAAAGTCACCGTACCAGTGGCCCCGCTGTTGATCGTTTCTCCATCCGCAAACTGAGCTTCATACTCCCACTCATTGTTGTTGGTCTGCGTAAAATCCAGCAGCAGGGAGTGCGCACGTCCCAAGTCATCATATACCGTGGTACTCATGGTCTGGGTGTTGGTTGCCCCATCCTGCGTCACCTGGAAGCCGGGGAAATTAATGCTGCCCGTTCCGTTAACCGCCACATTGGTAATATCCAATTGACTCTCTCCCATCTCGGAAGAGCGAAGCATCAGCATGCCGTCAGCAAGACTCAGCGTTCCTTCCCTGTTGCCGGAACCATCAGTTACCTGTGAATCCAGGCTGGTGACCAGATCTCCAAGCGTGTCACCGGAAGAATAGTTGTGGGTTATGGTCTTGGTCGTCCCATCATTAAGGGTGATATCCATCTCAATAGTATCCCCGTTTACCATGTTGGTCGTGGTCTGGCTGAGATTGTTCAGATCCGTCGTAGCATCTGCAATGTTTCCGCCCGAGGTAGTAAATCCATTTTGGGCCTGTATAACTTTGCTCTTGCTGGTGTTGGCATTGAGATTACCCGCCAGCGTCACATTATCCGTTTTCTTTGGAGCCAGCGCATTTTCAAAATCGATTTTGATGTTGTCAGTGGTTCCCCCGCCGAGGATATTGCCCGATTCATCGGCATTATATCCCTGCACAAAGCGGCCACCCTGGTCAACCAGGTGTCCATTTTTGTTGAACACAAAATTACCGGCACGGGTCATCAGGTTTTGTTTCCCATCATTAACCACAAAGAAACCTTCGCCCTCTATGGCAAGATCAGTGCTTTTACCGGTACTCTGCATCGCCCCCTGGCTGAAGTCGCGCTCCACGGAAGCGACACGCACTCCCAAACCGACCTGGTTGTTCAGCTTGGGCGCCGATTCTCCCCCGCTGTTGGAACCACCGATATTTTCATTCATCATTTCAGCAAATGAGACGCTCGAGGATTTAAAACCCGAGGTATCCACGTTGGCAATATTGTTACCAATCGTATCCATCTTGGCTTGAAACGCTTTCAAACCACTAACGCCTGAATTTAGCGACTTAATTAATGACATAATGTACTCCTTGTTTATTGAGTGCAGCAATTCATCCTGCTGCCGGGTCTACCGTCTGATAAACCCTCTTCTGTTTATTTTTAAAATGATTCTATTAAAGCTTTCACGAACACACCTTTCAATCAGTTAAACTTGCTACAAAATACCTTTGCCCACTGCTTCAACATCGCCTATGGGGACTTCCACATTATTCACCGTAAGCATGACGCCATTGCTGCCAAATCGCACTTTCTTCGCAATTCCTTCCGTAAACGTGAGAGCTTTCACCCTGGAATCACCGCTGGAGGCCTGAATCTCGACAGTGTAGTTACCGTCGGGCATGCGCGCTCCACTGCCGTTTTTCCCGTCCCAGGTCCAGCTGTTTTCACCGGATCCCACGCCTTCCAGCGAGGCCCGGCGCACTTCCGTTCCGCTGCCATCTTTTATGACAATGTCCACCTGCTCGGCCGAACTATTCAGCTTATAGTTTATATCGGCCTCTTCACCCGGGGCAAGATGCACCTTGCTACTCAGTGCCCGCACCTCTTTCCCGGTAAGGGAAGCTGCCATGGAGTTGGTCATGCCCATCTGCATCATCTCCTGGCTTTTTTGGAGCGACTTCAGCCCGTCATTCACATTAACCAGCTGCTCAACAGAGTTGAACTGTGCCAGCTGAGAGGCAAACTCCTTGCCGTCCATCGGGTTGATCGGGTCTTGGTTACGCATCTGTGCGACCAACAGCTGAAGGAACTGCTCCTGCCCCAGTTTCTTCTTGTCATTCGACTGGGCCTGGCTTGCGGTCGCCGTTGCCTGTGATGTTATATTGCTTATATCCATATGATTATCCTTTTATGCTGTCCATTCCATCTTGTTGTAACCAAAATTTCGCACCGATTCGGTCAATTCTCGATCGGTTTTATCAGAGGTGGTTTTGGCCGCACCCAACACATTTCCACCTTTCTCACCCCGCTGAGCGGGAGAGGAGTTGGAACCACCAAAAAACTCTGACATCTGCTGCTCGCCGCTATTCTCGAGCTGGAGATCGATCTCGGTGCCACACTCCTGCTCAAGATGCTCCCGGATCTGCTGCTGGTGCTGCTGCAACAACCGGTTCAAATCGCCGTGCAAAGAGCCGAGCTTCAGCTGCAACACGCCTTTTACCTGTCGGGCAGAAAGATGAATTTTCTTGCCGTCATCCAGGGTAAAGTTGTGCTTTTGCCAGGTTTCCGGCGTCTTTTTCGATTCCCCTGCGGCAGTGCGCACCGCCTTGGTCAGGCCCGGCACCAATTTTCTGCGAAGTGAAATATTGGAAACCGGCACCTGTCCCAGTTTCACATGAGCGGAACTGCGCTGTTCGGTGCCCTTTACCCCCTTCGATTCCACCGACTCGCTGGCGTGCTCTTTCCATACTATTTTTTCTTCATCAAACTGGATTTCCGAACCCGTTGAAAAGTCTCCTGCCACATTGCTTATCCCGGCATTGGTGGAGGGTGCTGACAGCTTGCCGAATTGATTCAAAAATCGCCTGTCTCGATCCCTATTCACACGATTTCCCTCGGTGCGCTGTTCACGAGCGGTAAATGATGGGAATCGCTTTTTATTCTCCTCTTTTTGGGCCTGATCGGCCTGCACCGCTTGAATAGCAATACCTTTTTCAAAAGAGTTTCCAGTACTCCCCTTTGTCGCCAGGCTATTAAAAAGCTTTTCCTGTTTCACAGACAGCTTTTTGTCTGATTCTCCCCTGGTTATGGAATACGAATTGCTCCCACCATCGGTGACCTTCTTAAATGCCAGTGCCCTTCGTTCGCTAATTTTCGAGACGCGCTGGTCTCGCATTGGACCTCTCAAACGTTTAGCGCTATTCTGTTTCTCATTTCCTTCCCCGTTTCGCTCAATGCGCGTAAAAATCGAACGGTTCTCTTCCTGCTTTTGTGAGCTATTATTCCCTTCAACTTTAGGAGACTCCTGAATGCGACTCTTAATTTTTTCAAACGGCTGATCGCCATTTGAAGCCGTGGTCATTACCGACTGCTTTTGTGAACCGCTTCCTTTTGAAATTGAGTGTTCGGACAAGGGTTGGGTACTCCGGTTTCTAACTCCTGCCTTATTGATTACTTTACCGCTTTGAGCCTGCTTACTAATATTCTGCTCAACCGACCCTGAACCTGCTGTTGCATTAGCCGATTTAGTTTTTGAAGCCTGCCCGGCGTCATCCTGGTCTTTATCCTTTTGTTTTGCCGGGATATCAGCCTGTTCCTTAACTATATTCGTTTTGGGGGGAGATACGGCTTGTGTCTCGCCTTTGTCTTTGGAGACGTTTTCGGCATTTGTATTGTTAGAATTTTTGTCAGCTTCTCCTGTTTTAGTGGTAGATGCTACCGGTGCTGAATCAACTTCACCTTTATTTATTTTTTTCTTTTCACTTTTCGCTGTACCGGATTCCTTCGTCTCAGATTCTCCCTTTTTGTTTTGAGGGACCGGGTTTTCACCATTCAACTGTCCTGCCTTCATTTTCGCTTTGTTATCGGGGTTGGCTTCGCCGGTATTGTCTTTTTCATCAGATAAGTCCGCTTTCTGGTCAGCACTCTTTTTCCCTGATTCATTCTCTGAATTGGATGAAGCGGTGCTACTTGTCTTGCCCTGTTCGGTTGTATTATTGAGACGTTGCATCAGGGAATCTGACTTCTCATTCGCCTTTCTTTCTCCCGGTTTGGCAGTTACATTCTTCGCATTCTGTTTTGTTGCATCCCCCTGCTCCACTTCATTTTCAAGCTTTCCTTTCATTGAACTCAACAGTGACCGGAATAATCCCTTCGTAGTGGATCCCTTTCCATCACCACTCTTGTTTTGTCTCGAAGCAATGACATCTTTATTATCAGCAACCGCAGTCATCATTTTCTTAATCATAACATCACCTCTTCCATCAGTTGAGCGGCTCGTTTAGGTTCCAGAGTTCGCAGCAGCTTTTTGCGCTGAATGGTGCCTCCACTTTCATACAGCCGCAGCAGTTGTTCATCACTCAACTCGCTGACAATAGGAGTTAAGCTTTCATCATCAAGGCTAAGAAGACTCTTCACGCGATCTGCAAAGTTCTCATCCTCTGGGATATCCTCAGCATTTTCTGCATCCCCAGCATCACCCTGTGCCTGGGCTTGCGCACCGGCCAGACTCTCAGTTCCGGCTTGCTCTTGCTGTTCTATCAGTTTCTTTTGCTCCTCCAGCTTATTTTCCAGCTCTTCATTGGTCGCACGGAGTGAATCGACCAAATTCTGCAGCCTGTTGTTCCCAGCCTGCAAATCTTTAACCTGCTCTACCAGTGATTCAAAATCGCGGCCTATCCGGTTTCCATCGGCCGTAACAACCGTTTGATTGTCCTCATATTTTGCGGAGATCTCTTCGTATTTCTCTTCATTCAGATATGGGAACAGGAAATAAGCGGCGATTGCCATCACCACCAGGGGTCCGCCAATGAAGCTCAAAATTTTCAAGATTTTCTTCTTATCCATCTGCCTCAGTTGCTAAATGTTTGAGTAGCAATTTCATCCATGATCTTTTGCTCCCGCTTTGCCAGCTTTTCAGCCATTTCTCTCCGTTCCTTCTCTTTCACTTTCTCCATAATATGACGCTTCTGGTGAACAGCAGCCAACTTTTCACGTTCTTCCTCTACTTCACCTTCCACCTTCTTTAGTTCCATATTCAATTCTTCCATATTCCTGCGGATCTGCTGCAAATATTTACTTTGTCTTCTAAGCTTGCGTATACTTTCCGGTTCATCTTGCTCAGCATTTACCAGGCAGTGCTCCAACTTTTTCTTCAATTTTTCTCGGCGTTCGGTTAGCTGCTTTTTCTCAGTCAGCTTTTCGGCCAGTTTCTGTTTTTGAATTTTCTCCCTGTGCTTTCGCACTTTCAAAACAGGTTCAAGAGAAAACGTAAACTTCATAAATCAGGGCCTGCTCTTATTCCACAATGTTCTTGAGCCTTTCCCAGAGGTCTTCTCCGAATGCGGCCTCATTTACATCTTGTCTCAAAAATGATTCCAAATCGGGATTTTTTTCGATCGCCTTGTCAATTTTGGGATTCGACCCATCCACATAGGCCCCGATATTGATCAGGTTTTCCGCCTCACGGTAGGTGGCGATCAGGTCTCTAACCTTTGAGGATATCGCTCGCTGCTGGTCCGTTACAATGCTCGTCATCACCCGCGATATGCTCTCCAGAACATCAATTGCGGGATAGTGATTTTTGTGTGCCAACCGCCGTGAAAGCACGATATGACCATCTATGATCGATCTGACGGCGTCAGCCACAGGTTCATTCATATCATCATTGTCAACCAATACCGTGTAAATTCCGGTGATGCTTCCCTCACTCGTATTGCCCACACGTTCGAGGAATTTGGGCAGTATCGAGAAAACACTCGGGGTATATCCCTTGGTGGTGGGCGGCTCTCCAGAGGCCAATCCAATTTCTCGCTGGGCCATCGCCACGCGGGTGACAGAATCCATCATCAAGAGGACATTTTTTCCTTGATCCCGGAAATATTCTGCAATGGCGGTGGCGGCAAATGCGCCTTTCACACGACTCATTGCCGCCTGGTCAGACGTGACTGCCACAACCACGGAACGGGACAGGCTCTCCTCGTCAAGGGTGTCGTCGATAAATTCCTGCACCTCCCGGCCCCGCTCCCCGATCAGTGCTATCACATTAACATCAGCGGCGGCGTGTTTGGCGATCATGCCTAAAAGCACACTCTTCCCCACTCCCGAGCCGGCAAACAGCCCGATTCGCTGTCCGATGCCCACCGTATTCAGCGCGTCAATCGCCCGGATCCCGGTAAACATGATTTCTTCAATCGGTTCGCGCTCCAGGGGCAGCGGGGGATCGCTGTGTACGGTTTGCTGCTCACTGCTGAGTATGGACCCTTTCCCATCGAGTGGCTCCCCGTTGGCATCCACTACACGGCCCAGCATCTCCTCCCCTACCGGCACCGTTAATGATTGACCGAGGTACTCCACCCGGCAGCCGGAACGCATTCCCTTCACCCGGTCGTAAGGCATCAGCAGGGCGTGCCGCTCTTTCAAGCCTACCACTTCAGCGGGGACGACCCGTCCCATCATGGTTTCGATGCCGTAGACCTCCCCTACGCTTGCTTCCAGTCCTGTGCATTCCACAATCGTACCGACCACAGAAGAGACTTTTCCATAATATTTGGCGGCAGGATCGTAGTCATCCAGCTCCTCCCGGATATGCTCAAAGTGGGTCGATATGTCGGCTTTTGAAGTTACTGCCATGAGGGGAGCGACAGGTTTTGTTTAAAATTGTGTAACATTTCGCGAAAATCGCAGACCACTGTTTTCTGATCCGTTTCAAACTTGAATTCCCCCGGGTTACACTCCTCGCTTACCTGGATATTCACAGAAGCTTGTGCATTGTATTTACTTTTTAATTGCTCAACATATTCGTAATCGGTTTCCGAGACCCACAGCAATGGCGTGGCATGGTCACCCACCCGTTGTAACAAGGCCCCGAGCTCCTCATCGAGCTTCTCCCGGATGGCAGGATTTTCAACCGGAATACCCAGAATCGATTCGGCCAAATCAAAGACCAGGTCAAGCAGTCCGGGATCCAGGAGTTTTTGCCTCTTTTCCCATTCTTTGTGTGAAGCCTCCACAATGCCTTGCAATGCAGTCAGCCGATCATCTATTTCCGCCCGGGCCTCTTGCCGTCCCTTCTGTTTGCCCTCCTCAAACCCTTCGGCATAGGCGTGTTCCCGGGCTTTCTTGAGTCTCATCTTCCATTTGCGATCCCTTTCCCGAAGTAGCTTTTTGAAGTCAACTTCTTCCTCTTTCCGCTTTTCCTCCTCCCGGGCGGCCTCCCCGGCCTCATTAAAAATCATCTCATAGTCCAGCTGTGCTTTCTCCTCGCTGTACCAGCTGATCTGATCGCTGTCTAAAATTTTCTGGTTCTGCATAATCTTACTCTACTATCTCTTCTTCAGACATTTTTCGCGTAGTAATCTGTCCTTCCTCTTCAAGCTGCTTTATTTTCCTGATCATACGCTGCTGGGCTTCCTTAACATCTTTTAGCGGTACCGGTCCCAGCGCATCCATATCCTCCATGAGCATTCCGGCCGCGCGATCCGACATATTGTCGAGGAATTTTTGGGATACCTCCTCGTCCACACCCTTGAGCCCCATAACAAGGTCGCTTTTTTCCATCTCATTGATAATAACCTGAACGGTGCGATCGTCGAAGTGAACAATATCTTCAAAGAGGAACATCTGCTGTTTGATATCATCGGCCATCTGGGGATCGCGCTTTTTAATATCCTCCAGGACATGTCGCTCGACCTGTATTTCAGCCTCATTAAGAATCTGTGCCACGGTGGCTGTACCACTTTTCAGTCGATCACCGATGGTATACATACCGCCCATCTGTTCTTTAATGACCTCCTCAATCTCTCCAATCACTTCCGATGATATCTTTTCCATCGAGGAGAGTCGATAGATAATCTCTCCCTGTAGATCTTCATCCAGGTAACTTAGAATTTCGGCCGTCTTGCTTTCGTCCAACTGCGAAAAAATAAGGGCTGCCACCTGTGGATGTTCATTCTGAATAAAATTGGTGATCTGGGTCATTTTGCTTTCCTGGAACTCATCAAAGGCGGTAGTTCCCGACTGCGCCTTTAACATTTTGCGTACTCTTTCGGAATTTTCATCATCGCCCAATTCTGATAGCAACTCATCGGCATAGTCATATCCGCCCTCCATCATATACCGTTTGCCTTCCATAAGGAGATAAAATTCATTCATTACGGAATCGACAACTTCGGGCTCAATATTTTGCATGTTGGCAATTTCAAGCGTGATATCCTCGACCTCTTTGGCCTTTAACAATTGCAGCATGCGTCCCGAGGCTTTTTTGCCGATCGTAATTACAACGATCGCAGCTTTTTGCGCCCCGGTCAGCGCACTCGCATCTGATATCGTTCCTGATTTTTTCTTTCTGCTACTTGCCATAATTTATCTTATTCTTCATCTGCAGCTAACATTACTCGTACCACCTTGGCGGCTTCTCTTGGTTTCAGCTCCACAAAATTTTTAATGTCCTCAATATCATATTTCCTGGGCTCCAGCTGTTTTGTCCTATTCTCATCCAACTGCTCTTTTTTCTGTTCCTTCAGTTCACTGTTATCCATACCTTCTACTGCCCCGTCAACTTCATCTGCCCAGAGCACTTGCCCGCTACCATCGGGGAGTCCCATAAGTCCATCCTGGTTACTGCTGATCCGTTTCCTGATGCTATTAATAAGTGCCAGGATGGCCAAAAATGCACTGATAATCAGCCCCCACCGTATGATGTCATTCCACGGTGTAGGTTGGTTGACACTGCCGGGGGTCCCATTACGGGTTGGATCCCAGAATTCAACCTGCTTAATCGTTAACTGATCGCCCCGGTTCGGCTGTATGCCCAATGCGGAGCTGACCACCTGTCGAAACTCCTCCATTTCTTCCTCTGAGTAGGGCTCACTTACCGTGACCTCCTGTCCCTCCTCATTTTGCTGCGTCGTCTGTTTATAATTAATCACCACCGATGCCGAGAGGCGTTCGATCTCTCCCTGGGATTTTTTGAACACCTCTTCGATCTGGTTCACCTCATAATTGCGGGTACGTGAAGTAGACTCATTATCATTGGTAGACACCACCACCGTCTCACCCCTATCCTCAGCAGGAGTAAACTCATCGACGGGAACCATTTCGCGCCCTTCATCATTTTGTATCTGCTCACTACGCTGTTCTGAAATGAGCGTTCTGCTTTCGGGCTCTATGTTATTGGAACGCCGAACAAGGCTGTCAAAATCCTGCTCCACCGATACCCTGAGCATACTGTTGCCCGGCCCTAACACCCGGTCAAGCATAGTTTGGCCCCGCTCGGTCAGGTACGCCTCGGTCTTCTTGCGCAGTGTCATCTGCAGATCTCCAGAGGCAAATTCTGATTTCGAATCCGTCCCGTCAGTTAATCGGTTCCCGTTGTGATCGATGACGGCCACGTTACTGGCATCAAGGCCCTCCACACTACCGGCAATCAGGGAGGTAATACCATTTACATTTTTTTTGCTGAGCTCTTCTCCCTGTTTGATTGTAAGCACTACCGAGGCCGAGGCTTTTACAGTAGACTGTTTAAATGGACTGCGTTCCGGCAGCACCAGGTGAATCCGTGACGATTCCACCTGCTCCAGGCTGTTGACGGTTCGTGCCAGCTCCCCTTCCAGCGCCCTTCGGTTATTCACCTGCTGCATAAAGTCGGTCATCCCCAGAGAGTTCGAATCGAACAGCTCGTAGCCCTTCATGTCAGACTGTGGGGCGCCCATCGGGGCCAGCTGAATGCGCAGTTCATTGGCTTGATCACTCGGCACATAAATAGATTGCCCGCCGTTTTTAAGCTGATAGTTCACCCCGCGGCTGTCCAGCTCCTGGACAATTTCCTGGGCGGTCTCATTTTGGAGTGATCCAAAGAGCAGGGTATAGGTAGGTTTCAGGGCCCAGTAGAACAGCGACCCTACAAAAATTACGATAGCCACCGTCAGCCCGACAAACATCGCTTTTTGGGCTGAGCTGAGTGGGGCAAAAAAATCCTGAAATGCCTTCGTAAATTTGTTCATGTAACCTTCTCTTATATTTGCATACGACTAACTTCCTGGTAGGTCTCTATCGCCTTGTTTCTCATTTCCACCATCAGCTGGAAGCTGAGCTGTGCCCGCTGCATCGAAATCATTACGTCGTGGACATTTTCTGTTTTTCCTGCCACAAAATTTTCCACTTTCTGATTCGACTCTTTCATTGTCTGGTCTACACTATTCACCGCCTCAGAAAGCATATCGGCAAATGAAGATCCCGAGCTTTCCGGGGCAAGCTCCCGCGGTTCTGATGCAAGTTCGCCTATTTGTTGTGGTGTTATTCCTGAGAGTTCGACGGAATCAGGCATTCTATCTATTCTTTAGTTCAAAATTGGACTTAAACAGGCTAAGACTGTATTGGAGTCCAGCAACTCCTTATATCTGTAATGACCGTTTTATGATTTTCTTCTCGGCCTCAATACTGCTCAAGTTTGCCTCATAAAGTTTATTCGCGCTAAGCATCTGGGTCATCTGCTTCAGCAGGTCCACATCAGGATACCGAACCATTCCCTTTTCATTGGCATCCGGGTGGTTGGGATCGTATTCATACCGAAAACTTTGTGTTTCTTTTACTTCAGTCCTTGGCCCCATCCCCTGTTGTACCGGGTCGTCTGGCTGCCCGCCACCGCGCGCCCCCGACAGGTGTTTCGGGTCGGTTTGCCGGAGCGAAGAGATGCTATTGCTCAAAAGCTGCTCAAATTTTTCCGTGGAGGGAGTTCTCATCGCTACTGACTGCGGTCGATATATATTGGCTGATCCGGGGGGTGCCGAGGTATTGGCATTGGCAATATTCCTGGAAGCAACAGAAATTTTCTGGCGTTGCGCATCCAGCCCCTGGGCGGCAGTCTGAAATGTTGAAAACAATCGATCTGGTAACATGATTGGTATATCTAGTTTCTACTGATTATTGGTTTCTCCCGGTGATACCATTTCTGAGCGTATCGAAGTGGTGGCGAAGCGAACGGGTGACAACCTCTACCCGGATCTGTGTATCCGCCATTTCAAGAAGTTCGTCTTCCAGCACCACCTTGTTATCTGTTTCTACAATGCTGGGAGTTACCTTTTTCATACTTTCCGTACCCCCGTTTCCCTGGGCTTCCTGGAGTGCATTCTCGAACTGAACTTCATGCTTTTTGAAACCGGGCGTATCAGCGTTTGCAACATTTGTGCTTGTCACCCGCTGGCGCATCGCGTAGGTATCCATCGCCCGGGCCAGCAACTGGCTGTGACTACTGTCAATAATTTTCATCTGAAATCACTTGTGATTTTTACACCTCAACGACCGGAAGTAACCTCTCCAGCATCATTCACAGGAGTCGGGTCGCGGGTTGAATCATTCCTTTTCATTCTCATTACAAGTGTAGGCAATAGCTATGCCACAGGCAGTTCATGGCCCAAGGGTAGTTTTGGAGCCTTCCCATCTGGATAATTATTATTTCGAAGTGCAAAAATGACCACCGGGCAGGCAAATTTTTCCAGAGCTCATTTTTCTGATCCGTTCCACTTAAGTATCTCCACCTGCAGGTGATAACCTTCTATATGAAATAGATATCATCCAAATGTTAAAGCATGCTAAAGGAGTGGCAATGCAAAACGGCAAAGTTGTTAATGGTATGTTTAAAACGTACAATCAAAAAAATGACCAAACTGTACTAGCTGACACAATGGAACATCTCGAAGTCATAGTTTCCGGCACTACTCACCCTGTTTTCATTATCGATGAAAACAGCCGGGAGATTGTTCAGACTAACAACGTGGCACAAGCTGATTTGGCTGAAGGAAGGCTAATCGGCAAAAACATCGATGATATCGTTCGAAGACCCCTGCTGAGTAGTTTACCCTATGTTTTCTTTAGCGGCCAATGGTACAGTATGGGACAGGACCCATTTCAATTTGAATGCCGATCGCTCGCTAAAATAGCCTTGAAAGCCCGGCAAAATGTACCAAGTGCAGAAACAATTCGGCACTGGAAAGAGATGATTGCTGTTTTGCTGAACCGGCTGCGCTCTCCATTAACCGGCATGCAGGGATATGCTGAACTTATGCTGGATGGCATGAAACTGGATTCCAATAAAAAGCGCATTGAAAAGATCCAGGCAGGCATACAGCAGTTGTTTGACATTATGGATGAGATGGAATCACTGCATCTTATTTCATCCAAGGAGAATAAAGATGAAGTGATCACAACAGATATTTCAGCTGTTGTTGACAATATAGTTTCAAAATATCCACGGGAAATACGGGCTTCGATTAAAGTAAGACAGCCGGAAAAAACGGGCACTTTTGACTGCCCGCCATCCGACACGGAACAAATCCTTACGACCCTGCTGGAAAACGCCGTTGAGCACACCCTGGGTGACCGTGGAATAATCTTTATCGATATTCTCTCTCCTCGCTCCATCAAAGTATCACATGGCGGCGAAGCGATACCCAAGCCGATCGTCGACAATATCTTTTACCCTTTCATAACCAGTAAAGCTCAAAATTTGGGTTTTGGACTTACCAAAGCCCTGCTTTACGCACGAAAAAATGGTGGCTCCATCTTTTTGACTGAGAATAATGACGCTGATGGTATATCTTTCCTTTTTTGCCTTCCGCCATCTTCGTGATACAATTCAGTCCTTTTGTTAAAAAGTCGAGTAGCCAAGGGGAATTTCACCCCAAGGCCCTCACAGAACCGTACGTGACAGTCTCCCGTCATACGGCTCTTGTTGTTCTATCGCTATAGCGATTGGGCTCATAATCATCAATCTTCCCAAC
>NZ_JAMQKA010000066.1:0-30686 GCF_031569985.1 Aliifodinibius sp. S!AR15-10
TTTGTGAGCCGTCTCGGGCAAACGCAGCGAAGGCGTTAAGAAAGAAACCATGCGAGAAATTTCGGTATATGCGGAGAGAGTGGAAAACCTCCATCTTTCGGGAGGGCTGCTAACGGGAACATATGGGGTTCTTTTATCCCGTACAGCTGTCGGGACAGGCGAAGAAATCCCAGCCGGTGATTTTTTGGGTGACCAGTTCTTTAGTCCCGACTACTGTCGGCGGTTTGTTCACACAAAAAGGAACCCCTCTTGAACGGGGAAAAGCTTTTACTTTTTGAGGATGCCCTAAATATGTCAAAGATAAAAGTGGCTTGACTCGATATGAATCTGAGTAGACACCTTATAGATATATGTCGTATAATATATATTATGTAAAGTATAGTCGGCATTAATATATAATGCTATTATTGAAGGCAGATCTATTTACAAAGAATCCTATCCCCTCGGTGTTTCAGTATTTGGTCGATAGGTTTTTTAAAACATCCAGAATAGCATCAAAATCTGGTAGTTTTCCAGAATCGTCCAGCACTTGGCTGTGTTGTATGGTGCCACCCTGGTCAATAAGAAAAGCTGCACGTTTAGCCACGCCCTTCATCCCAAAATAATCTTCATACAGAACATCGTATTCCCTGGAGACTTCTTTATTAAAGTCGCTTAGAAGCGTAAAATTAAGATTCTGGGATTTCTTAAATTCTTTTAGCGTAAAGAAGCTATCCACGCTGACGGCTACCACTTCAGTATTGAAGGCTTCATATAGCTTCATATTGTCCCTTGTTGTGCATAGCTCCTTTGTGCACACACTGCTAAATGCTAACGGGAAAAAAAGTAGCAGCACTGTCTGGCCCCTGTAATCGGTAATTGATACTTCATCACCTTCCGTATTTTCAAGGGTAAATTGGGGAGCTTTGTAACCTTTAGTTAAAGCCATGAATAGTAATATTTTCAGATTCGGTATTACATTTCAACGGCAGTCTCCTGTTTCAGAGAGATCCTGAAGGCCTGCGTCGTTGCCATTAGACTGATACCCAATAATAGCTGCCAAATCCATTGATAGTTTGACTGTACCTCAGGGATAAACCAATATGCTAAGTACGTAAGCACAAAAAATGCAATTGCTATGAGCATATACCTGATATCCATTTCTTCCGGATTTCGATAACTTTGGGCTCCGTACATCATCAAACCCACCAATAATGCCCCTGCCTGGTAGATACTCAATAACCACGCTTTTATAGCAAAAGAATCTTTGACAAACCAATAAGAAAAAATGAGTAGCAAAGGAGCGGCGGCATAAATCAAGGGAAACTGGGCGAAAACCGGCTTGGAATCCCGGATAAAGACCGCCAGACCACATAATACAAAGGAAACAGCAATAACCGTTGAAAACTCGATCAGCAGCGTAATATCAGTGGGAATAATATTTTCAAAGAGCATGGCGCCCTGCCCTAATACAAAAAAAAGAATACTGAGAGCGTAACTGAGGTATTTCAAGCTCTTTAAACGGTAGGCAAGCTGAGAGCTTTTTACTGTGGAATATAAACCAACAATTAAAAGAAGAAGTGCATCCCAATTCATATTTGATTAGTTATCGGGTTGGGACTGTTGATTCGCAGACGGTCGGTTATTAGCTCGTTTATCAATCTTTCGCTGTGTTGCTTTCTCTTGGTTGAATACCATTACCAAGTCGGCGATATCTTTCAGTTTTCCTCGTTCAAAGCGAATCATTTCTTGGGCAAAATCAAATAATAGAATCTCACTTCCATCTCTGTAAACTACTAACTCCCAGTCAATTAGCGATATCTTTTTTATCAAATTAACAAGTCCAGCCCGGTGTTTGGCAATTTTACTCAGCGATTTCTGTATGTCTTTCGCTTTGTCTTCATCCAAAGAAAATGTTTCCTCAAAATGATCGTAATCCTTCAAGTGAGTTGGGCGGTCGCTTTGATAGGCATCTTCAATGATGGGCCTGTAATAGGAAAGCTGGGCGTGATCTATAAGCAGCAACATTTCCGCGATGGATTGTCCCTCAGGCGGTGCATCTGTATACGGTACCTCGTCAATTACATATTTTAAGGCTTCGGCTTCATCCTGTAGATAGGACGCATCCTCTACCAATTGATCCAATTGCTCCTGGGTAACCTCTTCCCTGGTAAAATCTGTCATTATAGAAGTGAACTTCTTTTAACGGGCCCAATCAGATGAAGCTTCCACATTGTCGTTTTCTTTCTGTTGCTCCAGCATCTCAACCAGTGACAGACCCGAATTAAATTCGCGATCACGGTCTCGTACGGAGTGGATATTATTTTCTTCCTGAAAATCCCAAAACTTACCAAACTGTCTGTTTTTATATTCTCTAAGGAAATCTAGCCGTTCCTGCAGATCTTCTTTCGGTACGAGCAATCGCTGCTTGTCATAGATCGCTTCCTCGCGCGATTCAAACACGATATCATAGTCTTTGCTCATCACAATAGCCTCTTCAGGGCAAACCTCTTCGCAATATCCGCAATAGATACAGCGCAGCATGTTGATCTCAAAGAAGTCCGGGTACCGCTCCTTGGGGTCATCACTGTCCTCGTTAGCCTGCATGCTGATCGCCAGCGGTGGGCAGGCACGTGCACAAAGTCCGCAGGCAACACATCGCTCCTTGCCATTGTCCTCTACCAGCACCGGTCGTCCGCGGAAAATAGCGGGCGGATCCCATTTTTCTTCCGGGTAATCCAGCGTGACCGTGGGTTGAAACATCTGTTTCAGCGAATACCACAGCGCTTTGAATATCTCGGGCAGATACAGGTTCTCGAGAAAAGAAAACTCACGTTCGCGGTCAAAATCCTCATTGAGGGCGTTAGCTACCGGTTGCTCTAAATTTTGAGGTTGCGACATCGACTATTTTATATAGAATTACGATTTTGAACGATTTAAAATAAACTATTCGCCCATTGAGTTCAATGGGAATATCTCATTTTTGCTTGAATGTAAGTGTAATCGGAACTCCTGTAAAGCCATATTCCTCACGAATTTTGTTCTCTATAAACCGTCGATAGTTGGCCGGGAGTTCCGAAGGCATATTCATGAAGAATTTAAAGACCGGGGGATTGGATTTAACCTGCGTGGCGTACTTAATTTTCAGCCGCACGCCTCTTTTAATCGGCAGCGGCCGTTCCTTGAGAATTCGTTGCAGAAAGTCGTTGAACACGGGTGTCGGGACAAGCCGCTTCCGCTCTTCAAGTACGTTATCGGCAACGTCGATCACGCGGTGTATCCTCTTCCTGTTCGTTGCGGACATCGATACGATGGGAATCCAGCGTTTGGTTGGGATTCGGTCGTAAACGTACTCCTCAAACTCTTTAAGCAGGTTGGTGGTTTTCTCCGGCACCAGGTCCCATTTATTGAGTACCAGCACAATACCTTTATTGAGCTCATCAGCCATGTGTAGAATGTGCTTGTCCTGCGACTCAAATCCCTGCATGGCGTCGACCAGCAGAATGGCCACATCACACTCCCGGATAGCACGTTCGGTGCGCACGGTGCTGTAAAACTCAATATTCTCTTTCACGTTCTTCTTTTTGCGGAGCCCGGCCGTATCCACCAAAATATATTCCTTCTCATTGTATATAAGCCGGCTGTTGATCGAGTCGCGCGTAGTTCCCGGAATATCCGTTACAATGCTCCGTTCATCGTTGAGAAGCGCATTTACAAAGCTGCTCTTACCCACATTGGGGCGTCCGATTATAGCCAGCCTGGGAGTCTCAATCTCTTCTTCGTCCGGCATCTCAGGTAACAGTTCGACTAGCCTGTCCAAGAGTTCTCCGGTACCGGTCCCATTGACCGAAGAAATAGCGAACAGATCGCCAAATCCCAGGGCATAAAATTCTGTGGCATTCAGTTTACGTTCTTCATTATCGGCCTTATTGGCTACCAAGAGTACTGGTTTGTCCTGTTGACGCAGTAGGTTGGCCACCGACTGATCCAGGCTTGTGATGCCAGCCTCTACATCCACAACAAACATAATAACATCAGACTCCGACATCGCGATGTGCACCTGTTCACGAACACCGGCAGTAATCTTATCCGACTCGTCGGGCAGGTACCCACCGGTGTCAATGATGGTGAAATTGCGACCATTCCAGTCGCTCTGCCCGTAATGGCGGTCACGGGTAACCCCGTACTCATCATCTACAATCGCCTTTCGCGCACCAATAAGTCGATTAAAAAGTGTGGATTTCCCCACATTCGGTCTACCCACAATAGAAACAACAGGAAGCATATCTGTTTTTTACACTAATTTTCGATAAAATTAAGACCGATGAAAATAACGATAAAAGTGTTTAAAGTAGAGCCTAATTTATGCTGCAGACTTTCTACAATAACTTTGGATTCCTCGGCTCACTGGCCATTGCTTTTGGGGGATTTATGTTCACCATTTTTTGGATTTCCGGAATCGCCGGCATTTGTAACATGGAGGAATCACGGTTCAAAAACCTGAAAATGGTGTTATCTGTGCTGTTCCCACCCTACCCTTTTTTCTGGATATTGTTTGATATGTACCATCAGAGCCAGCAAATGAAAGAAAAGTAACAGGAATATCATGAACTCCGATGAACCCAGCTTTTCCCGCCTGCGCCAATCGGAGATCTATATTAATGGAATCAGTGGTCAAAAACCTGTCGTCCCGATATCTTATATTGAATTAAAGGAAGCTGCAGAGAAAAAGCTAAGTAAAGAGGCGTTCTCCTACCTGGCCGGAGGTGCAGGACAAGAAACAACGATCAGCAAAAACCGTGAAGCCTTTAAGCACTGGAGCATCCAGCCACGCATGCTTCGTGATGTCTCAGCCCTCGACACTTCAATCGAACTCTTGGGTCATCGCTACCCTGTCCCATTCCTGCTGGCCCCGATTGGCGTGCTTGGACTTTTCCACAAAGAAGCAGATAAAGAAGTGGCACAAGCCTCTGCTGCAGAAGGAGTTCCGATGATCTTTTCAAGTCAGGCCTCGGTCTCTATGGAGAAATGTGCCGCCGTAATGGATGACGCTCCTCGCTGGTTCCAATTGTACTGGAGCACCTCCAATAAACTGGTCAAAAGCTTTGTGAAACGTGCTGAAAATTGTGGGTGCCAGGCTATTGTCTTGACGTTGGATACCACCATGCTGGGATGGCGGACCCGTGATCTCGATCTTGCCTATCTCCCGTTTCTTCTGGCAAAAGGCATTGCCCAATACACAAGCGATCCCGTTTTTAAAGAGCTGATGGAAGAGCATAGGGATGAAGATCCTGATCGAGAAAAATCTATTACGTTTTCAGCGATCTGCTCTCTTTTCAAAATGAGCCGAAATTATCCTGGATCCACATTTCGAAACCTGGTCTCAGGTGAGCCGATGCGAGCTGTGCGTACTTTTATCAAAACTTATTCCCGCCCTTCATTAACTTGGGAGAACCTCTCCTTCCTGCGCGGAATAACCGACCTGCCTATCCTGCTAAAAGGTATTCTCCATCCGGATGATGCACGCAAGGCTGTTGAGTATGGAATGAATGGTGTTATCGTCTCCAATCATGGCGGGCGACAAGTCGATGGTGCTATTCCTGCATTAGGGGCGCTTCCCAGTATTACCACGGCTGTAGACGGGGAAATACCGGTGTTCTTTGACAGCGGCATTCGAACGGGGGCTGATATTTTTAAGGCCCTTGCACTGGGTGCCAACGCTGTACTTCTGGGGCGTCCTTATGCCTATGGGTTATCCCTGGCGGGTCGAGAAGGTGTTCGGGAAGTCATCCAGAATCTCAGGGCTGACTTTGAGTTGACAATGGGACTCTCTGGAATAAAAAGTATCGATAAAATTACTGCTAACCCTTTGGAGAGCATGAAGATATAGATTTTGTTGAAAAATAAAATAGCCTGGGTTCTGACATTCATAGCTCTTACTGTCGGGGGGTACATACTAGCCATTTACCTGCCAATCCTTGCCCCCGGCCTTTACTTTGATTACCAAACAGAATACAAACAGTATTCTATCTACTCCGACCGATCTATAAACCGGGGCATATCCTTCATGATGGAAGAAGTAACCTCAAAGCTTCAACCCATTGAAATTTATTCGGGTCAAGAAGAATTCAGTATCTATCTGTGTTATGAACCGGGAAAATATCGATGGTTTTCAAAGCAAATGAATATGAATCATGAGAGCCAGGGAATGACAGTTGAACCCCTTGGATACGTCTTTATCAATCTACATAGAATTGGTAAAATCGGGCAAATGTATGGGGACAGGTACCCGTATTCGCTTATATCCGGCAAAGCTACTCATATTATTACCCATGAATTGATGCATGTGTTGATCACGCGAGAACTCGGCATGCTTGACTCCCGGAAGCTACCCGACTGGAAACGTGAGGGCTATGCTGAATATGGTGCTTCCCTTCACAGTAAAAGTCAGGATACCTCCTATTCCTTTCGAAAGAATGTCAACGCCTTCCTGAACGGTTATTACGATGAAGTGAAGCCGATCCACCGAGTGTACCTGAAGCATGAACTGATGGTCGAATATTTAATAACTGTCAAAGGTATAACATTTTCCAGGTTGATGAATGTAACATTTAACCAAGATGCAATTTGGCAAGAACTGAAAGCATGGATGCAGCAAAACCACAGAAAATAGTATAAGGCCATTAAAAACATTCCCTTACGCCCAATAAACCACAAAGCTACAACCAATACTTGTTCCGCATAAATAGCTGTTTATTATGGGCTTAACGTCTATTTTTTGAAATGCCGCTCTGCAAACTCCAGGAATGCCGGCCAATTCGGGCCTGCGGTATGCCCCTCCGGGTGTTGACGAAAGGCAATATCACCCCCAAGAAGTGCGGTTCCAACCGGCGGAAATTGATCGGTACCCAACCCCTCTTTTTCCAATAGTTCATAAACGGGGCCCGCTTTCACGCCTGCCATAAACATACCCTTGGGATCAACCCAGAGATCTCCCTCTTGTCCAGAACCGATAAACATCGGTCGCGGTGCACAGAGTGCAACCAGCTCGTGGGAATCAACCGGAATGTCTCTCCAAGTCAGAGGTCCCGCATATTTGAGATAATTTCCCACCATCCAGTGGTATTCACTGGGAGCGGCAACATTCTCTACAATCTCACCAAAGTTTCTGCGATGTGGCTTTACCCCTCCTGCCCCTGAGGAACTGATATAGCCAATGGCAAACCGCTGGTCAAAGGCCTGGGCCACCACGGCTGCTTTTCCATAGCGGGAGTGTCCCTGGATCCCAACCCGTTCGGCATCTACCTCATCAATGGTCTCAAAATAATCGAGGAGTCGGCTGGCACCCCAAGCCCATGCCCGCAGCGCTCCCCAGTCGTCAGCGTCACGAGGTTGCCCTTTGTTAACCAAGCCAATAATACCCTTGGTCAGCCCTGCCCCGTTGTCGGCCTGGATCGAATTGGGTACAATGATAGAATATCCCCACCCTTTTTCCATAACAAGCTGGTGCCATGTCGGCGAATTATCGTCATTGTTTTGTCTCAGTTGCTTTAAGAACGGGGGAAGTTGGATAAATCCAAACTGTGTGATTACTGGAACAGGTTCATCAGCTTGGGCTGGGATGACCAGGTTCGCCTGGATGTTAACCGTGATATGGGGATAGGTTGTATTGTCAACATGTCCAACCAAGCGCTTCTTTTTGGCTTGGATATTCCCAATGGTCGTGTCGGTGGCTTCAGTGATCTCCCAGCTTACCACGGGCGTCTGTTCCGGCACGCGACCGAAAATTTCCCGTTCAAAAAACTCTACAATTTCTGGTCTGCGCTCATTCCACCACATCTCGGGCGAAGTCACTTTTTGGCGATCATTCGTTAATAATGGATCGGGGTAGTGTGGATAGGGATTGGCATTTTTCTCCTCATAGTTGACATAGTTGGGGGCGTTGGGATCGCTTCCGTTCACACCCGGCCGCAGGGAATCAATACCCAGCATCTCCATAGTGCGTTGATGATCCTCTTCGGTCGTGAGTTCAACCGGTGGTGACTGGTTGGCCTGCTGAGCCCATGCAGGTAGAACAGTGAAAATTAGAAAAAGAGCTAGAAATGAAAATATTGCAGAACGTACCATAGAATCCCTATTGATTTAGTTTAATATCCCCAGACATCCGTACTATACTGTTTATCGATTTTAATCCCAATATTCGGCGAGGACAGGTTACAACAAATTACATGTTAATTGGCGTCAAGCGGCTATCCCTTCAAGAACCAGCTAAGTCTTTATAATAATCCACCCGGTCGCAAATGCAGCGGCCGGGTGGTAGTACTCCGCTTCCACCGGGTGGCTCCTCTTGCCACTCGGTGGATAAAAAATTACTCACTATTTAATGAAATAGTAAGCTAAGGCCGTATAGGGGTTCCATCCAGTGCCCGGACCTGGGTCCAGTTATTAAGCTGCTTATCAGGAATAGGATACTTTGCGGCTTCCTCTTCGTTGATATCTACTCCCAGACCGGGTGCTTCATTAATTTTGACATAACCGTTTTCTACTCGAGGTGCCCCGGGAAAGATTTCACGCAGGCGATCGGTCATGTTTGGCGCTTCCTGGATACCGAAATTCCAGACAGCCAGGTCGATATGGGCATTGGCTGCGTGGCCGATTGGAGAAACATCACCCGGACCGTGCCACGCCGTTCGCACGTTAAACCACTCGCCAAGCCTAGCAACTTTCATAGCTGGGGTGATGCCTCCAATCTGTGAAATATGTATGCGGATAAAGTCGATCCAGCGGTTGGTCATCGGGCGGGTCCATTCATGCGGATTATTGTAGAGTTCGCCCATCGCAATGGGAACCGATGTTTTCTGTCGCAATAGCTCAAACCAATCATTGTTTTCTGGGGAGACTGGATCTTCAATAAAGAACGGCCGGTACTGCTCTAGGTCTTCACACAGCTGTATGGCATCCCTGGGTTGCACGCGCTCATGGACATCGTGGCAGAGTTCAATCCGTTTGCCACACGCTTCACGGACTTTTTCAAAGAGTTCCCGGGTGCCCTGCAGGTAGGTATAGGTATCCATAAAATTGTCTCTTTCCATCCCAAAACCCGCTTTTTTGAAATCGGGTTGGCCTGAAATTGCCGTTGAGCCATAGCCGCCAAGCTGAATGCGGCAGTGGCGGAATCCCGCCTCCATCGCCTGCTGCACATTTTCTATCACAGCCTCAATCGACTCGTCGCCGCAGTGGGTGTAGGTGTCGACTGCAAAGCGCGTTTTACCACCCAGCAGCTCATACACCGGCATGTTGGCTCGCTTGCCTTTGATATCCCACAACGCCTGGTCGAGCCCACTGAGGGCGTTGTTCAGCACCGGACCGTTTCGCCAGTAAGAGTTCTGGTATGTCATCTGCCAGATATCCTCTATGTTGTTGACATTCATCCCCACGCAAAAATCTGACAGGTAATCATTTACCGCTGACAGTACCGGCTTGGCTCGCTGCCGGAATGTGGCGCATCCCACACCGTAAAGGCCCGGTTCACTGGTCTCAACTTTCACCACAATCAGCTCAATGCCGTGGGGTGCAGTGGCAATCGCCTTTACATTGGTAATCTCCAGTGGTGGCAGCCCGTTTGTAGCTTTTGAATATTTATCTTGCTGCTCCTGCTTGCTTTTCTGCCAGGGATCATCGCCGAGAGAAAATCCCCCGAAGGCGCCGGCTGACAGTCCCATTCCCATATTTTTGAGTGCATCACGTCTATCCATAATTATCCCATCTATTTAATTGACTGTTATTGTGTAATAGTGCCTCAATATCAGATGTGCCCACAAACCAAGTTTATTATAATGATATTTTTTAAAGATTATGAAGGTTCACGGAGAGAAACACTTAAAACAAGAGTCATGATTGTACTCCACGTGTTCAGCTAGACAAGATGCTACAGCGATTCCCCATACCGGTCCGGGCGCAGGCGAAGGAAGACGGCTTCCCGGAAAATGTTATCCGGGGTCAGACGGGCATAGCTTACTTCAACAACCATTTTGGGATCGATCCAAACGGTATCTTTCTCCCCGAGGATTTTGTTGGCTATCGGCTTGGGTATCGTTTCCAGCTTTTCAAGCATTTTATTGATTTCAGCCATTGTTTTTTGATTAAACCCGGTCCCCACTTTGCCCCTGTATTTGAGCTCTCCGTTAGAATATTGTGCAAGATGCAGGGCTCCAAAATAATTATGCCTATCCCCTTTTCCTTTCGTATAACCTATCACGAGACAATCGGCCGTTTGGCGAACTTTTATTTTTAACCAGTAGTTGCTGCGTCTTCCCGGCAGGTAGGGACTCCCTTTCTGTTTGGCCATTATACCTTCAAGGTTATGTTCTTTGGCTGCATCAAACAGCGCCTGGCCATCATCAAAAAACTCGCTCAGCCGATAGGGTGTGCCCTTCTTCACCACATCTTTAAGCCATTCATATCGTCTTTCGAGGGGTTCATTTATTATGACCCGCCCATCAAGGTAGAGGCAATCAAACAGGTAGCAGTGCACAGGCTGTGTAGCTGACAATTGTTGAATGGTTGCCTCTGCACTACTCTGCAGCCGGTTAATAACTTTTTTGAATTCAGGTCTTCCCTGGTGGTCAAGGCATACTATTTCCCCGTCAAAAAGCCCGCATGTAGCGCGCAATCCACCTGAAGCCTGGTGCAGCTCGGGGAATTGTCGGGTCACATCATTTTGATTTCGGGTGCGGATGCAAACCTGTCCATCCTCCAATGCAAAAAGTGCCCGAATGCCGTCCCATTTAATTTCGTAGACATAATTTCCTTCCGGTGGATCGTTGCCAATCTCTGCCTGCATCGGCTCGATATAATCATTAAGCCAGTCAATTTGGGGAGACTCCACTTTTTCGAGCAGCCACTCCTTCCCCTTCATGCGGTGCATACGGTATTCCCCGCTCAGGGCCGGGCTATCCAGCCGAAAGTACATTCCATCTCCTTTCTGTTTTGTGACCTGGTACTTTCCCAGTGCATATACCCACATCTCGCCCCCGCCATATTCTCCCTTGGGTATCGTCCCTTCAAACGTCAGATATTCATAGGGATGATCTTCAGTTTCTATGGCCAGACGTTTTACCCCCGGACGAGGCGGCATGCCCTTGGGGACAGCCCAGGATTTTAGCACCCCGTCCTGTTCCAGCCTGAGGTCGTAGTGCAGTCGGGACGCATGGTGGCGGTGAATCACAAAATTGTTGCCTTCCTCTATTGATTCTAAGGCAATCGGCTCCGTTGTAAGCCCAAAATTGCGCTTTTTGCTGTACTCCTCCAACTGTTCGGGCGTTTTGTGACGACCGGATGGTGCAAGTTTCTGCGGTTCTGTATCCGTTGTGCGGTGAGTATGAAGGTCCACAGCATAGCCGCCGATCCCTTCCCAGGCATCCCCCTCAGCCTTTACTTTTTCCACCACATTCTGAAGGGTGAACTGAGCTGAACTCTCCAGTTCTGACAACTCATTCCATCTTAAAGGCATTGAAACAGGTGCCTCCAGCCGTCCCCGTAGACTGTAGGGAGAGACGATGCTCTGCCCGTTCCTGTTCCGATAGATATCGACGAGTATGCGCCCTTTACGGGCTGCTTTTTTTATCTGTAGTGTAACTGTTTGGCTGTTCCGTGTCACAAAAGGTTGGGCCAAATCTTTAGCTGCTTCAAATACAGTTGAAAAGTCCCACTTTGGCTGCACCGGTACCACGATATGTAACCCTTTGCCCCCGGTGGTCTTTACAAAAGAATGATAGCCATAAGTATCGATGTGTTCTTTCAGATCATACGCCACATCTACAACATCGGTAAATGGGCGCTCTTCCGGTGGATCCAGGTCAAACACCATGTAGTCGGGTTTGTCGAAATGGGGCTGTCGACAGTGCATCTGGTGCAGCTCCAGGGCAGCCAGGTTAGCCAACCACAACAGCGTGGCCTGTTCAGTAGCCAGGATATAATCTTTCTTCTCTTCCCCCAGTGTCTTGAATTCCACCCAGTCGGGCGCCCAGCGGGGACGGTTTTTCTGGTAGAAACGCTCCGATTCTATTCCATCGGGGAAACGGATAAGGGTGAGCGGCCGCCCCTTGATATGGTAGAGAATCGTAGGTGCAATATCGTGATAGTATGCTATCACCTCTGCCTTGAGGATCCCATCCCCGGGATAGAGTACCTTTTCCAGGTTCGAGAGCTCCAGCTTCCGTCTCCCCACCTGCACCCACTGTGATTTTGTTGCCATAGAATCAATTTACAAAAAGAAGCCAGATCTGGAAATGCGTCACTCTTTTTCGGCTACTTTTCATCAACTTTCTGGGAATGACACTTTTCCTATTTTTGAATCAAATCGGTAGTGTCTTGGGAAATAAATCTTTTTGTGTAAAAATGACATTTCCGTTTTGGATAGTAGTTCAATATGATTCCCTGTGAATAGGCTTTATACCATATAACCGGCCTTCAGCTTCCGGCCTTGGTAAAGTTGTCCGCCCGGAAGGGTGCGGAGGGGAGCGTGAAGAAAAAATCTGCGATTTTTTTAGCGGAATGAGGTGCCCTTCAGGTCATCATTACCTACGCCGGTGAATTTTTTGTTTCGTTTTTTCTTCATTGAAAAAATGAACACTAGGAATGAGAAGTAGGGCAAATTCAAAAAGTTTTTTACCAGACACCAGCGAATAAAAATTAATAATTAATTACAATAGATATCCCTATGAATGTAAGAAAAGCCCGAGAAGATGATCTAGACGGTATCACGAAGGTGTATAAGGCCTGCTTCCCAAGAGAGCGGGCCCATAAACGGTGGATCGAAGCGTCGTATAATTCCTACCCACGGGGCGTGTATTACGTGGTAGTAACCCAAGGAGAAATTGCAGGCTACATCTTGTGGTGCGTAAAGAACGGTTTCCGGGATGAGACGATTATTGAACTGGAGCAAATCGGGGTTCATCCCAACTATTCTGGGCAGGGTCTTGGAAGAAGACTTATTGAAGCATCCCTTTCTGAATTCAAAGATCATATTAATAAGTTGGGATACAGTGTTGGGGCTATTTATGTGACAACCTCAGAGGGACACTTTGCCGAAGAGCTATACAAATCGACGCTTGGTGTCAAGCGAGCAGCCCTGATAGAGGGATATGGTTCAGGAAATGAGGTGGTTTTGTACCGTCGAATTGAATCGGATCAGTTGCTTCAGTGAGGCAAAACCAACCCAAAAACCCAAGATTTGTATCCCTTTCGCCTTTATTAAGAACTTGCATTACCACATTAGTTTCCTATCAAATCATCTGTAGCAAGTATTTTATGGACTTGAGGCTGCCAGAGGACCCTGAATTATCCCCCGGCCTTTGATTTTGAGCCGCCCGGGCAAGCGGAGCGCTGCAAGGCGAATAAATCCACTGGCGGATTTTTATCACTAAAAAAGTGAATAACACACTGGAAGAAGACCCCTGGTTGTTATAGGATATTCTTTTTCTTTACTGTCGATTTTTGCACCGCCAAAAACCGACGAAAAAAGCGGCCGCCCTTTATCTGTTCCGCTCAAAGCGGGTCTCCCTGCGCCTAAAAGAAACCTAGATATTATAATTTAGTGTCTTTGTTTAGTCAAGAGATTTGAAACGTCCACCAATGCTAACACCAAACGTGCCAAGGTTTCTTTCTTAACGGACTCCGGTCGTCCCGCTTACCCATCGCTCCACAGACGGAGCTTAAAGAAAACATTTCGTGCTATTCAGCATCCACATTTTCACTGGCAAATGAATACAGCATCTCAATCTCCTCAGCCCAACGTTCGGTATTCGGCGTTTCCAGGATCATCGGGATGTCATCAAATTGTTCATCCTGCATAATAAATTTGAAAGCGTCGATACCGATCTCCCCATCACCAAGGCTCTCATGACGGTCAACTCGGCTTCCCAGCTCTCTCTTCGAATCATTCAAGTGCATCGCCTTAAGGTATTGCGCACCAATTGTTTCATTGAATTCCTGGAACGTCTTGTCAAATCCTTCTTTCGTACTAATATCATATCCGGCTGCATAAGCATGGCAGGTATCGATGCACACGCCCACCCGTTCTTTGTCCTCAACCTGGTCGATCATCTCGGCAAGTTGCTCGAAGGTAAAGCCCATGTTGGTCCCCTGCCCTGCCGTATTCTCAAAAACAGCGGTAACCCCTTCCGTTTCGTCCAGTGCCCAGTTGATGGATTCTGCATTCTTTCGGAGGCATTCGGTGGGAGAAATCTTATCCAGGTGACTGCCCGGATGGAAGTTGAGCAGTTTTATCCCAAGTTGTTCACAACGCTGCATCTCGTCAAGAAAGGCATTGCGCGATTTTTCCAGCTGCGCCTTTTCTGGGTGCCCCAGGTTAATAAGATAGCTGTCATGCGGCATAATGTAATCCATCGAAAACCCAAGCTCGTTCACCTGCTCTTTGAAGCCCTCGATATTTTCTTCTGAGAGTGGCTTTGACTTCCACCGACGCTGATTCTTGGTAAAAAGTGCAAAGGCCTTGGCCCCGATATCCTTTGCCCTTACCGGGGCATTTTCTACTCCTCCTGCTGCGCTGACGTGTGCTCCTACGTATTTCATTCTGGATCTATGTTTGTTGCAGTTCTATTAATTTTGGCTATGAATAAATTGATTTAACCGCTTAAAACCAAGGATAGTCTTATACGAACAAAATATTCGTGGTTAGGTAACTCAGAAGAGTTTAGACTCGGAGTATGGTTGAAATTAAAATGTGGAGGCAAAGAAAAAAATAAGTCTCTCGGTGCAGACTTCTTGGCTTGATGTTGTGAATTGGATAAATACTATTCACTTAAAACCGAATATTCAGTCCCACCATGCCGCCCTGGTAGACCGGGTAAACGCGGGAGTCACTTTTGACGAGTCCATTCTGTTTGGCCAGCGTGCGGCCTATGACATAACCAAGGGTTCCGCCCACCACTACATCAGACACCCAGTGCTCCCCACTCTCTACCCTTTGTAGAGCTACCGAGGCTGCCAAAGCATATGCGGGAATGCGCACCCAAGGGGAATCATAACTAGAGGCGAGAACTGTAGACAACGCGAATATCTTGCTGGTATGTCCCGAGGGAAAAGAGCGTTGGGCATTCCCATCATTGTCAAACAGGTCGAAATCCATGTTGCCATCCTCAACAAATGGGCGTTCACGACCTGCCGCAGACTTCAGGAAGCCAGTGGCAAGCTGGGTAAATACCACTGCTTCGATGGCTGTCCATCCCGTTTTGGCCATCTTTTTGTCCTTAAAAAGATAACCAGAGCCAATAAGAAGGCCTGAACTGCCAAGCGCAAAAATAGATGGGTCCACAACATCATAAAAGCGTCCGGGTGCCGTCATGACATTGAATGCCGGCGACCGGTAATCCTGCTGAGCCGAGCGATAAACAGGTGCATCAACACCGATCATGATTGCTGCCGTAGCTGCTGAAAGACTGCCTAGCATATTCAGGCTCTGTTGGTTGATTCGGGCTGGAGAAGAGATGAGATGGCGAAAATCGTCCAAAAATCGTGGTATCTCCTCTTCAATACCGGACTCTTCCCCGAAATAATAGCGTTCAGAAACGGATTGCGCCGAAGATATGGCACTTACCGTAACAAAGAGCACAAAAAATGTTGTGAAATGCTTTATGAAGCTGATCACTAACCCATCTTATACCGTTAAATAACTTATTAACAGTAATTTAATAAAAAAGATGTATAGTACTACTAAATATTTAGCGCCTACTTCTGGCAATCACCGGACATGCTGTTGGTATATGGACAGGGTAGGAAAAAAATCGGCCCATGCGAACCAATAGCCGCTATAAGAGTTGGTTGTCCTCAGGCGATCTCCCTTTCTCGGCCCCTCCACGGCATATCCAAAAATATCCCAACGGGTCCCCTCCTGGTCTCTCAAAATTACTGGTAAGGCGTCCTCTACAGCTTCAAATTGAAGTTTTATTCCATCATTCTGCCGGTTGAAGTAAGAAACTGCAAAATGTTTGTCGGTACTACCCACCACCGTTATCTCCCCTCCTGCAAAATTATCTTTAATCAGGTTTACCCCCTTCCCAAATTGGTCTATCACGTAGACCTTTACCCGTGCATCTTCCGTTGCCTGTGTTCCCCAAACTATTCCGTGGACCAGCTTCTTTCGAGGCAAGCGATTATCTTTATTTTTAACAGGAAACAAAGTAGCGGAGTCTTCTTCCCGATAACCTTTACCATACAGATCCTTGTCATAACTCCGGTTAAAACTGGTATCTGTTGTAAGTACCTGTGACTCGGGGAAAATCTCCCTCCACGTTGTCCAGTTTGTCTGGATTACCGGGATAGTGGCTAAACGGATCCCGGCCAAAGCCCCGTTGACCCCACGCATTTGCATCTGTGAATACCGACTACCTGTGTTCCGATCGTAGGGTATCAGGTTATTGCGAAATATTAGCCCTGAAACACCGAAACTCTTCACACTGCCTCTTTCCCATGCTATTGCTGTTCCGGTCAATGGGCAATAAGTCAGTGAAAAAAGCTCTTCATCAATTTGATCGTTAACAATTTCATGATAGTCCAATATTTCATGGGGATAGGCTTTTACGGTGTCCCCAATTTTAATGCCCACAACCAGCCGATCATCACTGATAAAGTCGATGGTATTGGCAGGGGCGAAATTAGGCTTGTCGATTGCCGGAATACCATCCTGGCCCGGACCACCGTCCAGAACTTCTTCTTTGGGGATAATCCAGGTTTCCGAATTGTTTACAGGGGGTTTGCTGGATGCCCCGTCACCGCTACTCTGCACCGAATCTTTGCATGCTATGAGCGTAGCAAGAAGGCAAATAAAAATGATTTGTAGGTTAAGGTTGATCATTAACGGTTTATTTTTAGAATAAACATGGAGTATGATCCCGCAGGTTCAGGAGAACTGTTATTTACGAAATTTCAGCTTGTTAAAACCAGGTTTAAGATAATTAGCAGATGTTGTAATAAAGGGTTCATAGTAGATTATCCGTTTTAAATTTAACCTAGAAGATGACGCGCTTCCCTAAGTTGTAAAACAGTGAGACGGAAGAAGTGTATGCCGTCGTTGGCTGGAGGCCATTGAGGTGTTGGTATATTTCAACAGTATAAGTCCATCACCTATCCCCTGTGTAGTCAGCTGATCATTGTCGCCTACGCTACGCAGTGCACTGCCAACCTATACAATAGTAGACTACCAATTGCAGCTATATCTTACTTCAAATCAGTTTTCCTGGGGGGATCTCCTAGTTGGTTACCATTCAATCTTGATAGAAAATTATTTTACTTGAACTAAGGGTGCTATAATGCAACCTATTCCCAGGTTAACGCTTGGAGGGAAAGTCTGTAAGATTTTCTCACCACAGGTCATATAGCACATTTGGAACGCTGAAGGGAGAAAATTTTATTACACTGCCCTAACGTAATTACGAACTTATTGTTAAGTTCCGCCCACTTGAAAAAATTATACTAAAGGAATTCATATTATCCATGAGCATATTTAACCGTGCTGAGAGGCAAACTACTGATTCAGAACAGTCTAAAATATGGAACCCAATATCTGGGACTGAAAACATTGATGCAATTTTACGGGCTTCTTCAGAAAAGCCACAGATTATTTATAAACACAGTCACCGCTGCAGCGTCTGCATCTTGGCAAAAGAGGAGCTTGAGGGAATAGCAGACCAGGTTTTGGACAGCACTGACCTATACATGATTAATGTCATTCACCAGCGTGACCTCTCTAATGCTATTGCATCAACCTTTGATGTACGCCATGAGTCGCCCCAGGTCATTATCATAAAAGACGGAGAGGTAGCCTGGAAAGGATCACATTGGGCTATTAAAGGAAAAGACATTTTAAATCAGTTAAGTTAATTTCATATTTAACTTGAGTTCGACATAAAAACCGTCAAAGAGGGATTCAGCGACCATCGGAATTCCGACAGCGGTCTGGGAGGCAATCTCCTACATAGTACGACAAAAAAATAGAGCTGGGAGATCGCCACGTCGACCTCACGATGGATCCCAGTTCCATCAAGGACGCCTCCTCGCGATGACAGCTATGATTTTGGTAAGTCTAATAGAATTGACGTTTATTAATCTTCCATTAAATCATTAAATAGTAAACCAAATTACAATAGAGGAAAATCATTATGAGACGAGGTGTAATTAGCGTTTTGGTGATGGCCCTGATGTTCTTGGGAGCCTGTGGGTCCGGTGAAAAAGAGACCCAAAGCGAGTCTTCTGAATCCGAATCTTCCAAAGCTTCGGTCAGCCAGGTCTGGGAGACAGATCGTACTGAGTTGATCACTCCCGAGTGTGCTACTTATCACCCGGAAATGGATGTATTCTTCGTGTCCAACCTGAACCGGGATAATGACACTGAAAATGACGGGTATATCTCAATCGTAAATGCGGACGGTAGCATACAGAATGCCCGCTTGACGGAGGGACTGGCCTCCCCCCTCGGCAATGACTACCACGACGGTTTCCTCTATGTCAGTGACAATGGTCAAATTGTGCAGATCGATATTGAGAGTGGCGAAATAATAAACCAGATTCCTCTTGAAGGAGCTTCCGACCTGAACGGGATCGACATTGCGGACGACGGGACGATTTATGTGGCCGATTCTGATGGAAACAAAATCTATAGGGTAAACCCTGACGGGAGTTCCGAACTGATACGTGAAGGAGAAGACCTGAACGAGCCCAATGGCGTATTGATCAAGGGAAATGAGCTTGTTATCGCCTCCATGGGTAGCAACAGTCTGCTCTCCCTCAACCTTGAAACAGATGAGCTCTCAACACTAGTGGATGGCGGACTGGGACGTGCCGACGGCATCATTCCCCTTGATGGCGGGCAATACCTGATTTCCAGCTGGACCGGCGAAGTCTATTTCGTAAACAGTGACATGGAGGTGCAAACGTTGATAAGCACTAGTGCGGACGAGATCAATGCGGCTGACATCGCCTATATTCCTGAAAAAAATCTGCTTGTAGTGCCTACCTTCTATGACAACCGGCTTGTGGCCTACGAGTTAAGCTATTAGCCTTTATAACACTCTTGAAAGGTCCTAAAGTCCAAATGTCAGAAGGTGTTGAAATGTTGAATCGTTGAGGTGTTGATCAAGGTCGAAGGTCCTAAAGTCGGAACGTCGAAGGTTGGAAGGTTAAAGGTCTAAAGTTGTTGAGGCGTTGAGCTGTTGAGGTGTTTAGATGTTGAATTGTTTATTGGATTCTTACTCACATTGCTTGGTACCGTTCGCTCTGCGGCGGTACCCCGGCTGACGCTCTGCGTCGAACGCCTCCCTATCAACGAGTTTAGCGATTAGAGGGATTTTAGTCTGATAATTTGCAGTTTGTTGGGGCACGAGGCATCGTGCCCTTACCATTTATGACCAAAAACCGCCGGGAGTCAGACTTACGAACTGTAACCAAAAAAGTCGCCAAAGAATCCCAGATGTTGAACCGTTGAAGTGTTGATCAAAAAGGTCAAAGGTCCTAAAGTCGAAGGTCAAAAGCGCCCTGTCTCCGGCCTGGAAAAGCTGACCGCCTACTGTATTGTTTAAATGTTGAACTGTTGAGTTGTTGAAACGTTGAATACAGGCTCGAAGGTTTAAAATAAAGGCGTCTTCCTCCCGCCCTAGCGATTTATGAGCCGCCCGTGCAAACAAAGCGGAGTCGTTCAGAAAGAAATCCTGCTCCTTTTAGGACCATTGATCGTGGATGCAGAAAACCGGGTATGTAAGAAAAAGCAGTACCCGGAAATATCTTGATTTCTTTTAGCCAGAGCGGAGTGCCGCAAGGCAAATAAATTCATAGGCGGTGATTTTTTTGATTGGTTTTTTATCACTAAAAAAATGAATACTACTAACAGGGAGAAACCCCGGTTGTTCGATACAGACTAATTCCTAATGAGATGTTCATTTTTTGTACGAGCAAAAAACGAACCAAAAACTCGCCAAAGAATCCCAGATATTGTTCTATTACTGCTTTTATAGCGTTTTTTTGCTTTGGAACAAATGTCGCCTTAAAAAGAAACAATTGCAGGGATTCTCTGGACTCGGGGGAAGCGTTTTCTGTTTAGCTGCTGAGTGTTGAATCGTTTATTACAAGGTGAAAGGTCCACTCCTTCCCCGGCCTTGGAAAAGCTGACCGCCCGGAAGGAAACGGAGGGAAGCGTTAAGAAAAAATCTGTGATTTTTTTAGCGGAATGGAGTGCCCTTCAGGGAAGGTTTTCCTCAGCCGGCGACTTTTTTCGTTCATTTTTTTGTCGCTAAAAAATGAACACCTCCCTGCCCTAAATTAAATCTCACTGGAGAAGAGAGCGAAGCCGGTGCATATAGAAACCATTTTTGTCTGAGATCCAGGGGCGCAACTGTATTATTTGGGATACTATGCCATTAAGAGCTTTATTTCTAATAATTTAGGATCCGTTTTTTTCGTAGATTGTATTAATCTTTTTGACACATAAAGGGAGTTAAAATGAAAGTCCAATGTTTAACGGAGAGTTATACACCTGTCAAATGGCACTAATAACGGGCGATTTTGCCTGTGAGTGCCAAGTTAATGATGTCTACTTGACATTTTCAGTGCCCACCCGATTTCAGAGCCTTTAAGATTTATAATGCTTAACCCTCCTACCGACAAATCGGGCATTGTAGTTGATATACCAAGCTTTTCTATTACTTAACACATGATTGAGGAATAGCCTCAGGAGGAGGACCAGATGAAAGAACCGAAGCTTATGAATGAACCATTCATAGATAAGAACAGGCCTCTAATGGGAAAATTTGCCCTTTTGACGGGAGGGGCAAGAGGTGTATAAAACACCTCTTAATACTAATACTCATTTAACTGGGCACGCATACAGTTCAATTCATGCTGTGATGAGTGCCTATACCAAAAGGTTTTAAAACGAATAAGGAGATGCCATGGAATCTATTCTTAAAAAAAGTAAGCTGGAAGCTTTCCGACCACATTTTGCAGGAAGACTTCTTTGTCCAGGGGACGATGATTTTGATTCTGCACGGCGTGTATGGAACGGAATGATTAATAAAGTCCCCCAGGTTATAGCTCGCTGCACCGGGGTACCAGATGTTCGAAATGCAGTTACGTTTGCAAGAGAGAACAATCTGCAGGTAGCAGTTCGGGGCGGTGGACATAATGTTGCAGGCAACGCAGTGTGTGACGATGGAATGGTTATAGACCTTTCTCCAATGAAGGGAATAAGAGTTGATCCTGTTAACCGTACTGCGCGTGCACAGCCGGGAGTGTTATGGGGAGAATTTGATCGGGAAACGCAACATTTCGGATTAGCTACTACCGGGGGGGCGGTTTCTACCACGGGTATTGCCGGGTTGACCCTGGGTGGTGGTGTTGGCTGGCTCTTAGGCAAATATGGAATGACTTGCGATAACTTGCTTTCAGCAGATATTGTTACGGCTGATGGTGAGTTTATAACTGCCAGTGAGGATGAAAACCAAGATCTGTTTTGGGGAGTGCGAGGTGGTGGAGGCAACTTTGGTATTGCTACCTCTTTCAAATATAAGCTTCATTCAGTGGGCCCCATCCTAGGAGGGGTTATACTATACCCGCTTAACCAAGCTGGTGACCTACTGCACTTCTATCGGGAATTTACGGCCAATGCTCCAGACGAGCTTACTGCATATATCGCTGTTATGACCTCGGAAGAAGGAATCCCGCTGATCGCAGTCGCCCTGTGTTACTGCGGTGCTGACTTGAATGCAGGAGAACGTTTGATTAAACCGCTGCGAAAGTTTGGATCGCCGGTGGCCGATATGATTGGTCCTGTACCCTACCTGAAACAACAGTCTATGTTAGATGCAAATGTGCCTCATGGCCGACACAGCTACTGGAAATCCAATACGCTTTCTGGATTGAGTGATGATGCCATTGACACGTTCATCTCTTACATTGCCAATATCAGTTCTCCTCTTTCCTGGATTCTTATAGAGCATCACCATGGGGAGATGAGTCGAGTTGCACCCGATGCAACTGCGTTTAGACATCGAAAAGCTCCTTACGATTTAATAATTCTTTCCCTGTGGACTGATCCGGAGGAGTCTGATAGACATATACGTTGGTCTCGCTCGTTTTTTGATGCTATGAAACCCTACTTTGGAGACGGGGTTTATGTAAACTCACTTAGCCACGATGAAGGAATAGACAGAGTTCGTTCTGCTTATGGAGAAAACTACGAGAGGCTCAACACCCTCAAGAAGAAGTTTGACCCGGAAAACTTCTTCCACTTCAACCAGAATATTAATCCTGTAATGGTGTAATAACGTCAGAATTCTTATTAATAACCCCACGCTTGGTCCCTATGCTCTGCGTTGGGACCTGTGGGGACGCTCCGCAACCCATGGTGCGACAGAGATGCGGAGCATCGCGTTCCTTTTATGGGGCGCTTCATTCCCTCTTTTACCAAACCCAAAACTCTTAATTCCCAATTCATAATTTTTCATTCCTAATTCCCCGAAGGTAAATTTCGCTGGAAAGGGAAAAGCAGTAGCGTCAAGAAACCATTTCTGCCCTTAGTTGATCCGCTCTCAACAACGCTAACGGTGTGGGTTTTCATAGCCGATATTTTTTGGTAAAAGTTCTTTAGTCCAGACCACTGTCGGTTTTTTTTCATTAAAAAATACGCCTATAGATGAAGTCCCCCGTCCTCTAATTAATACAGTGTATACAAATTTGGACACTCTCAAATTTCTTGGAAATACACTTATATCCAACTAAAACTATAAAATGATCGCTCAGACTATTTAAAATAGACTTTCCCCTTCTCCCCCCTCCCTGCTCCCTACAAGGATAGAAGATGCGGTATGGATATTGCAATTCAACTGATTGAGGCACGACATTAAAAAATATTAACATCTAAGCAGGGTTAGTCATGAAAGTTGCCATAGTAACCGACTATTTATTACAACTTGGTGGCGCTGAAAAGGTCACATCCGCTATTGCCAGTATGTACCCAGATGCGGATATCTACACATTAATTTGTGATGACAAAGTGAAGGAAAAGCACTTCAAGGGTCGAGAGATCATTGAGCATCCCGCTTTTAAAGACTCATGGTTTAAGCGGAAATTCTACCGGTTATTTGTTCCGATGTATCCAACCTACATTGAGGATTTCGATTTCAGCGGGTATGACCTGATTATTTCCAGCTCTTATCTGTGGGCGAAAGGGATATTACCCGATATGGAGGCAACACATGTTTCCTACGTGCACACTCCCATCCGGCAGGCTTGGGTAAAGTATCATGAGTACCTGCATAACGAGAATGACATCGGGCGGATCAAGCGATTTTTCCTCCGCTTCGTCATGAACTATATCCGTATGTGGGATGTCTCAAGTTCAAAGCGCGTAGACCACTTTATTGCAAACTCTACGACTGTCAAAAAGCGAATTGAACATATTTACCGTCGGGAAGCCAGTGTAATCCATCCCCCGATCGAAATATCCGAGCATTCAAAACATGTAAAAAGCAGATTTGGCGACTACTACGTCACCCTTGGGCGCCTGGTTCCCTACAAACGGATAGATCTTCTTATTGAAGCTTTCAATCAGTGCCCTACGCGCAAACTCTACATCATGGGTGATGGAAACGACATGGAGCGACTGAAAGAACTTACCCAGTCTCCCAATATCCATTTCATGGGATATGTGGACGATGAAACGAAATACCGGGTTCTTTCCCATGCCAAAGGGTTCCTGTTTGCGGCTGAAGAAGATTTCGGTATGAGTCCCATTGAGGCGATGGCCACCGGCGTTCCAGTGCTGGGATATAATAAAGGAGGCACCCGGGACTATATACAGGATGGCATCAACGGCACCTTCTTTGAAGAACAAAATTCACGCTCACTGCTGAAAGCGCTCGACAGATTCGAAAACATGAATTTTAGTAAAGAAGAGATTGTCGGCTCCGTCAAGAAATTCAGTGAAGCGCGATTCAAATACCAATTCACAGAATTTATGGAGGACAAGGTAAAAACAACCAAAGAAACTCCGCAGAGTTTAACACGAGAACCAAGTTACGCCAACGTGCACAGGCTACATTAACATTAGCACCACAGGTTAGTGTACCTACACATTATTGTACCATCAGCTATCCCTAATAAATATTATTTACGCTATGTCTGTATCAAGTCCAACTATATCGCGAAAGAAAGTTCGTAAAAAAAATCTTAACGTGGTCCCCATTCTCAGAAAGGACCCCGTTGATCTACGGATTAAATCTATATCGTTCAATTATAACAAGGTGCTCCAAAAGAACCAGTCATGGAAACGTCCACTGGATATCACTCTTGGCACCATTGGCATGGTTTTTTTCATGCTATTATATCCCTTTATAGCCCTTGGTATAAAACTTTCATCCAACGGTCCGGTTATTTTTAAGCAGGATCGCACCGGGTATGACGGCAATGTCTTTTCCTGCTATAAATTTCGAACGATGCACTGTAATAAAGAATACAATAGCGGTGATAAACCTGATATCACCAAAAAGAAAGACAGCCGTATTTTTGCCTTTGGGGAGCTCCTCCGCAAGTCAAATCTGGATGAAATTCCCCAGTTTATCAATATCCTGAAGGGAGATATGAGTCTTGTAGGTCCGCGCCCCTACCCTGTAAAGGAAAACCACTATTGGGAAAATACCTTCCCGGACTTTTATAAACGCCTTGCCGTAAAGCCGGGACTTACCGGGTTGGCACAGGCCACAGGATTTCGTGGCGGAACCCTCAATCTCCGGCATATGCGTGAGCGTCTGCGACGTGACTTGCTATATATCAAGAAAAGCTCACCGAGCATGGACTTGAAGCTCATTTACCTTACGCTCCGCAAAATGGCGACCGGTAATACCGATGCCAACTGAGTGATAATAGGATCAAAGGTTCAAAGGTCTAAAGGTCGGAAAGTCAAAGGTCCAACGATTAGGGTTGGGTTGGAATCTTAAATCCTTTTGAGGCTCATTCTTCTTGTCAGCATAAACCCTTCAACATGCAAATTTTGCCTTTGGACTCCCCGGTGGTAAAGCCGATACCGCATCTTATGCCAAGATTGATCGTTTGGCCGCTTCACTTCCCACTTCCCTTCCAAATTAATCTGTTAGTTCTATTTTCCCGGTTCCCTTAGATTATTTTATAGTAGTTTCCCTTTAACCTTAGAATTTGAGAGGAATTAATGGTAAAATGAGGATGTCTAATAAAATCAGGAACAAAGGTTTGCTTCTATATTCACAGTTAGACAATACTACTATAGTAAAAATTCAATTGTGAGAAATCACACGAGCTATAAAAGGAGCACAAATGAGTAACATTCTTGAGCAGGCCAAATTGTTTTTTGACGCGTGTGAAACTGGTAAAGGTTGGGACGGTTGCAAATCATACTGTCATGCCGATGCAACCTTCTCGGCTCAGGCAGATGCGCTGGCCGAGGTAGACACCATTGAAGGATACAGCGAGTGGATGAAGAACCTGTTTACGCCGGTACCAGATGGTCACTATGAGCTGAAATTCTTGGCGGCTGACGAAGAGCGCCAGTGTGTAGCGGCTTTCGCCGTATTTCACGGCACAAACACCGGCCCGGGTGGACCAGTTGAACCAACGGGTAACGCTGTAGCGGCTGATTATGTTTACGCCATGGAGTTTAACGGAGACCGCATTCGGCACATGACGAAGATATGGAATGATACCAAAAGCCTGCAGCAGTTGGGTTGGATGTAAGTTAGGCTCCATATATTTAGCAGAACATAGGATTATTATTCTCTCCTCCCCACGGTTCTTGTAAATACGAACGGAGGACGAAGTATTATCCTGCCTAAGCGGGGATCCATGTTTATCAACGGCTGCCAATTGTAGACAAGCAGGGCGTTCTCATATTGTATCAGAAATAGAAGCTGACTTTCGAATAATATCAGGAGAATAAGTATCAGATTATGATAGAGGATAAACCCATCATCAGGTTATATTTTGTGAAAATGAAGGAAACATTTAATAACCTCTCGGAAGATAAAAAAATGGCTTTTATGCGAAAAGACCGAGAGAACTTGGATCAACTCGGAATGAAAGCAATCACGATGATTAATTGCCGTCGGACAAATGACGAGTGGGATTATGTTGGCGTTGAAGAATGGCCCTCTATGGCAGCCATTGAAGAGCGTAAAAAATTCGGAGATCAAGAGCTTAACGTTTCCAAGTATGTTATATCAAAGACCTTATTAGGCACTCCTGAATCATTTGCAAATTACGGTAAGAAGTGAGACCAGAATAATCTAACTAGCACTAGTCGGGACAAGCGGTGGTCAAATTCCCAGACTTTTAATAAACACTGAATCCTCCAAACTTTAAGCGAAGGTCGATAGTAGTATATTAACCTGAGTTCGATATAAGACTAATTCAAAATAACAACTGTCATCGCGAGGAGGCTCTTTGTTGCCCTTTTGGCTTAATGATGAGGTCGACGCGGCGATCCCCGTCCGTTTTTTTGTTCACCCACCGGGAGATTGCCTCCCGAAAGTTTTCGGGATCCCGATGGTCACTTAATCCCTCGCAATGACAGTTTTTATCTCGAACTGACGTTATATTAAAAAAAGGTTATGGCGAATTGGGAATTTGAACATTCGATTTATACCGAAGCCAACAGGAAAGACGCCTGGGATCACTGGTCTGATGTGGAGAATCACGCTAAGATGGAGCCGGGGGTCGAGAGCATTGAATTAGATGGTCCATTTGCCACTGGCACTACAGGCCGTACAATAACCAGTGAGTATACACAGGAATGGGAACTAACGACCGTGATTGATGGTGAGAAGTGGGTCATCACTGGTCATACTCCGGATGGAGGTGGGACGCTAAGTTTTGCCTGGAAGTTTGAAGATGAAGGCAGTGGTACCCGATTGACACAACAGATTAAAGCCACCGGATCCCTGGTGGAAGAGTATCCCGAAGAGATTCAACAGATGGAGGCAAACGCACCTAAAGCGATGGCTAGGTTGGCCAAAGAATTGAATCGTCTTGCCGAAGAGGAATGGAACAAGAAATAAAGCTGGTGGGGGTACTTTGATAATGGGCTAAAGTTTTGTGTGTCAACTATTTAGTGATTTAGTTCGAAAAGCTTGTCAAACATTTTTGCTATTACAGAAATTGGCTGCTCAGATAAAATCATTCAACAATAAACTCCCTGACCAGAGGCGTATCGTTACCAAGTAAGTCCATCCCTTGATAAAACCAGATCCACGCATATCGACCAGGCGTGAAGTCTGCAGTTATATAGGCAGTCTGACTCGGCGGAAGGTATTCAAAGCCTCCAAGACTCTCATAAGGTGCGGGATTAATATAGTTCCATTTGGTAACATCACGAATATTTGTGGTATCCCCGAGATGGGCAAGCCACACGCTGTAGTATCCGTCCGTACCATTGCGTAGATTCTTTGGCACCTTTTTGACGTGAAAGCCTACTGTTTGCGTACCGGATCTTAGCGTATCGTCCATATGGATTTCGTTTTCTACACCGTAAACCGTTGCGTCTGATTCAAGTGTTGATCCTTCTCCTGATGAACCCTCCGCTACGACTCCGTCCACCATCCCAAGTGAAACGTGAATACTGCCTGCAGTACAACCAAAGAAAAGGGATTGAATCCGGGTAGATGAGAAAAGAACCTCACCCGGAATTGCTATAGCCTGTTGACTTTGGGGGGCATATAGTAGGTTATAGCACTAATTATTATCAAAAAATGGCCCTGTATTATTGAATAACTTTCGCACCTCTTCCTCCTTAAGATGGCCTCTTAAAATTTGATAATACGCATTCGTGCTTTTCAAGACAGGCCAATCCGTTGCATATACAAATCGTTCAATTCCCAGCTTTCGAATACGATGAATTAATTTGTCGTTTATCTCTTGTCTTTCCTCTTCAGAAACTGACGTATCAGATCTGGCATTGTAGTACTCAATAATATTGGGCGATGCTATAGAGGCTGAAATATCAAATACAAGGTCCGAGTCCATAATCTTTGGATTTTGATCTATTGCTTTGTCAAACACTTTCATAACTCTTTCAGTGGTGTAAAAGGGCGGAACTCCACCTCCCATATGAGCAATCTGTACTGGGAGATCGGGAGCTGTGCTCAATACTTGGTTGACAAAAATTTGGGCATCCTTGCTTCCATAATCTGGATTCGCAGTGAACATGTGGATAAGAATGGGTAGATCAAAATCTTCTGCGTTATGAAATACGGTGGAAAGTTTTTTTACATGTTTCTCATTCCGAAGATCGACACCAGATGGGTATAAATTGAGTTTTAAGCCCATAATGTTGGACATCTTAGAACAACGCTCTATTTCTTGGATAGCATAGTCGGCCAAAGGATTTACACTGCATAGAGCAACGAGCCGATCTGGAAATTGTGATGCTTGGTTGGCTGTATAGTTATTTTCTGATTTTACCCTCTTATGCTCTGCTTCAAAAGTGAACATTTTGGAACCGATTATAAAGCCAGCAGAAAGTAACACTCCCTTATCAACAGCTGTAGTATCAAGAAATGTAATAGCATCGTTTGCATCCACAGTCATGCTCTTAATTTCAGACTTTGCTATTCCCTCAGCCTGTTCCAATAAAATATTCCGGGTTTTTTCACTCATAATGTGCATATGATGGTCAGCTGCAGGGGTCGGAATCTTGTCTGAAGAGCAGCTAAGAACGATAAAAACACTTATAAATATACCTACTATTCTAAACTTCATAGCTTGTTTTGGTGGATTAATTCAATGTAGAGAATTAGTGGTATAATGACCTCGCATAAGGGTCGTGCAAAATGGTCTGAATTTGATTTAAAATGTACTACGGAACTGACCAAAAATAAACCGGCAGCCAACGGCGAGGCACATCCTCCTTAATGCGCCTTGTTAGTCTGCTGTTCAAAGATATTAGTTGCCCATACTTGAAATCCCGGAGCGATCTGATCCAACCTTTCAATCATCACCTCGTTGACCTCCATCAGTCTTTGTAGGACCTCTTCTTTAGGCAGTCTGTCCAAATTATTATAGATTGCCCCGACCTTTTGCGAGAGTGAGTCTTGTTCAGAAAATATTGTTTTTGCCTCACGAATAAAGTCGAAACCGTGGTTTTCTGCTACTTTGTTGGCGCGTTGAATTAAGTTAGATTGCAACCAATGATATTCGGGACCTTCTTTACCTGGTAGATAAAACACTTCAAGAGAACTTTTTTCAGGTGTATAGCAATCCAGAGTCACTGCGGTCATCAGATCCCAAATCTTGGCCTCCTTGGGCTCATACTTATAGAGATATATTACAGTAAAGTAGTTTGCCAGAAATTCAGAATACCATACAGTTGGCACCTTAATGTCAAGGTTTTCAACTACACCATGTCCCAATTCATGAATCGTAATGATCTCAACATAACGGCGTGAGGCCTCTTCCAAAGAATAGCCGATTTCATTCAATCGCTCATGATCATCGTTAGAAAGACATTTTTTTAAATTTTGAAGCTGCCTAAAGATGACACCTTCAGCATCTACAGATACAATTGCAGATGCAGGGCGACCGCTTACGGATTTCCCAAGATTTCGATGCTGCCATCCACCTCGACCCCAAACTGCAAAACCATATGGCATTACGGAAAGCTCCTTCCACGATGAGGTATCAGGCATTATCAGGTGAAATTTACCAAAGTCAATATTTAAAGAGTCCTTGAAAAACTGCAATGCCCGTTCCGTACGTGCCCCCAGCATTTCTGCACGGTTCCGATAGCCAGGAGTAAAGTGCACTGTGGTTGTCCCCTTTTGCAACGAATCCAAGTTAAGTGCCCGAACCCGCTCAAGTAAAAAAGGTTCATTTTGTTTCTGAGCTTGAGCAAACAGACTGTTACAGGAAAAGATCAATAACAGGGTTATAAATCCAGTTGCTACAGTGTATTTAGTGGTTGGTCTGTTTGAATGTTGTCTTTTGCTCTCCGAATGGTTGAGTAGCATTGTACGTTGATTATTTTTTTGAAATTTACACGACTACAGATTTAAATTGCCTAACGTAGTGTTTGTTAGGTTAACCAACTACTCTATCGGTATACCCTGTACCAAATCACGATAGATTTTCCACTGGCCATCAATGTTTTTCCAAATACAGACATATCGTTCCTGCTGAATTTCTTTGCCCTCTTTATCAGATACCGTACCTATGCCATATTCATACGCATGATTCCCAAAGATTTCTACCTCCTGAGCCTCTGGTTCGATAATAAGCCCTGCGCCAATCAGACCATCGAAGGCCTTTGTTACACCTTCTGTTCCTTCGACCATGCCACCGTTGGGAGGGTAGAATTTGGCATCTTTTGTATAGAGAGTTTCAGCTAATTCCCCAGGCTTATTATCTATTATAAACTGCGTAAGTTGGGCATAGCTATCATTAATGGTCTTCTTTAATTCTTCTGAGTTTTTCGTCTTCATATTACCCCTTTTTGATTAGATATATTTATCTTAGAGTTCAAAGTCATCGCTATTTAAGAAATAAAAACAAGGCCGTGTTCAAGTGACTAATGCAACACAGCGGTGTTTTAGGGTTTGTTGGATGGGATTAAGGTAATCAAATTTTCGAACCGGTCGAAAGTTCAGGTACTCTTCGACAGTGTTGATGCGCTCGGCGGA
>NZ_JAMQKA010000067.1:0-29353 GCF_031569985.1 Aliifodinibius sp. S!AR15-10
CCGAAGCCGAGAAATACTACAACCGGCTCATCAGTCGCCACGGCAAGTCCAAGGCTCTGACCATTATCGCTAAACGCTTGGGAATAGCTGTCTACTACATGCTTAAACGCCGCGAGCCGTTTAACGAGCACCAATTTTTAAACAACCGGTAATACGAACCTAGCAAATGAATATAGGGGCGTGGCCGTCAGCCGGACGTCTAACTGAGGCAAAGGCCCGAGCGCTGGATCAGCCGTATCACTTATACCGGGCAACGCCTGAGTATGCATCTGCTGATTGCGCCTAACTGGCCGACCTCTTGCGCTGGATTGGAGGCGGCCGCGGCCCCGGCATTTATATATAGATTAATTCCTGAAAGATGGAACCTTGCGGGGCCCCTGCTCCGAGATGCCGCCTAACTGGATTCCTGGCTGCTATGCGGCTGGGAAAGCCCCGCGCTAGATCATCCGGGCTCAGGGTACGTAATATGTTCTATAGCCGTCTCGCCAAAGGGCGGGACCGATCGATTGTTGGATCGTAAGATCGGCTCCGGTCGTTGAGCTTCTATATGTGTTTGGTGCAGCCCAAAGATGCTGCCAACTATTGTTGAACGATGCCTGGGGCACAACTCCATAAGGATAGGATCAATCACGATTCGCAAAACATTAATTTTTTGCCCTGGAAAAGGTACGGGTGCTTGACATTGGAGGCCATATATAGGTTATACCAAAACTAAGCATTGGAGGTTGGGGGATAATTAAGTGAACTGATATCTGATTCTAATTTCCAATTTCCATCTGACCGCCAGGAAAGTAATGCAAAATGAACTCCATCAAGCTTTAGGGCATCACCACCCTCTTTAGAAACCAAAGTAGTTACCTCTGAAAGACGAACTGCTGCTTTGTTATCAAAAAGATTAATTTCCTTTATTTCCCACTCGACAGTTTCGGTATAGCTTTGATGGAATTGACGGAGAGAGTCTTTTAATGTTTCCTTGTCGGTGATTGCCGGTTGATTTGGACCCTTTATATAAAATTCGTCAGAAATAAGAGAAAGAAAACTTTCCACATCAGCATTCTCCATAGCCTCGAACCACTGTTGATAGAATTTCTGTATGGATTCCATTTTTGACTCCATGGAAATTGAGTTCGTTTTCGAGCACCCGCTGAGCATAAAAATACATAATAAGAGCAACCAAACTGAAAAAATCTCATGACACAGTCAGTTTTGGTATAACCGCCGCAACCGTTACGCGCGCACCAAGGGAGCGCCAACGGCGCGACCGGCGCGCGTAACGACATTGCGCATAAGCTGCAGGCGCCAACGTGTTGAAATTGTTTACAAATGAAATTTTAACCATAAAAAGTGAAGCAGGCAAGATTTGGCGAGGCCTGTCCGCTTAATGCGCGGGTTAGGGTGCTAATTTTTGCTATGTTGGTTTAAATAAGAATATGTTGAGTCAAGTATTGCTGATAAATTGTGGGTCAAATTAGCAATGTTTTCTGCTGCTTTTTTCAAGGTCGCTGCTCTCTCTTCCGAATACATAGCTCCGGCTTTTCCAGTCTCAGTTGAGAAACCTTCAAAGTGATAAGAAAAATTGTGAATAGAGTTGTGAGATGATGGATGAAAAACTGTATCCACTGCTTCATCCAAACTCTCGGTTATAATCTTGTCAACTTTTAGAATCTTTTTTGAGGCATCTAAGAAAGCAGGTATTATATAATTTCCCTTTATTTTCGGTTCGATAACTTTGACTGGATCTCTGCTAATTATTCGTGGTGAAAATAAATCAAAAATATCTTTGTCTTCATTTTTTTGGAGTTGTTTTATGAACCTCAATTTTGGAGAAAGTTGCTGTAGTTGTTTCCTTGGAATAGCAAGTAAAACTCCAAATCCAATACATTCGACGCCAACTCTACTATGTCTATAACATGCTGGTATATTTGAAAGCCTTATACAATGCCAAGCTGTTTCAAATTCAGCCGAAGCATTTACAAGTTGGATAGCAAACTTTGCTCCCCATTTCTTATCCTTTTTTAAACTATAGACACTTTCTTCACCATCTTCCATATGAGCCAAAAAGTTTGAAACACCTTTGGCAAAATGAACTTTTAAATCTTCACCAAGAATCTGGTCTACTTTTTCCATTCTATTTGTAGCACCATTTATATTCTCGATGATTTTTTCTGGCGGATTTAATTTTTCACTCATGAAATTAAATTGTTAGCACCCTAACGACATTGCGCATAAGGTGCGCACGAAAAAATGTTGAGTTGATAAATAACGAACGGATAGCTAAAAAACCAAAAGTCAGCAAAGAATAGGCGAGGTGCGTCCCCTTAATGCGCGGGTTATAGGGCGCTTAATAAAATAGACTAATCCAAGAATTGATTAACAGCACTTCTGATCCTGTTGAACTGGTGGACAATCTTCTGAGCCAAAACTGCAAAATACACAGCAATCTCCTTGTTTGGGCTTCAACACAGTATTGCAGTTTTCACATTCATAAAAGTATTGACAAGCATCAGAGGACATTTCCTCTTCTTTTTTATGCCCACATTCAGGACAAGTAATTACTGATTTTGAAGTTACTTCCATTTTATGATTGATTAAATCTTGTATTTAAAAACTTTCAGTGTTGTTAAATGGTACTCCAAATAAGTGGAAAGCCCTATAACGACATTGCGCTTAACGGGCGCGCGAATTAGCGGTAATTCAATTTCCAGTTTACGAGTTGGCTCTGGGAAATCAAAACGAGCAGGCCCGGGCGAGGCGCGTCCCGTTGAAGCGCCGGTTATGCGATTTGATTGAATTACAGGTAATTAGCTTCCGATTACAACCATCATCCAAACTCCAAATAAGAGAAATGCAATGAGTATTAGACGTAAAGCCTGCCAGAAGGTGATTTGATTTAATCCAAATACGTCAGGCATAGTGATATTCCAGAGCCAACGTAATAAAGCCGGAATTAATGATAAAAAAAGGATCACTGCTACCAAGATTACAAGTATCTCAACGAGTCCAAAAGATGCCATTTTTCCCTCCATTGTAAAGTTGATTTTAATTTTTACTGTACCTGACACATATTAGATAGCCGAATTATCGTGTTATCCCATACGTGCCTTTGGCATAACGACATTGCGCATAAGCTGCGCACGAAATAATGTTGAGTTGATAAATAATGAACGATAAGCTAAAAAACCAATACCGGTAGAGAATAGGTGAGGTGCGTCCGCTTAATGCGCTGGTTATTTTTCAAAAATAGATGGATATATGTCATTTATAAATGTAAAGTGATCCTTCCTTTTTAGTTTTTTAAATATATGTTGATCAATTAATGAGCCAGATAATTCTCCGGTTACACCACTTGGATCTCCAATTGAACTTGAGACAAGAAAAGACTGTAAAATATCGATTGATCCTTTAAGTAGAGGAATTCTAAAAATTTTATCCAGCCGTTTTGTCAAATCATTTACTTTTTCAGTGAGGTTATTATCACTAAGATTGTCAATGTTCCATAACCAGTTTCGGAACTTGCTTATTTCATTTGATTTAAGAGCTTTATAGAAGTTTTTAAATTTTATGTCTTCAACATTAGATTCTTCGACTAATGGAAGATTATTTATGTTTAGTACTCTTTCGTGTCTCTCAAGTTGTTGGTGAGGATCAAACTTTTGGTAAATATACTGGCTATTCATTTTCTGAAAATCTATTTCATCATTTTTGTAACCCACCATAGAATTAAAGTATAATTCGTTAAAGTTATTTCGAATTATATTTGCCATACCGAGAAGAAAATTAGTTGACCATTTTTTAATTAATTCTACCTGTCGCCCACTATTTATTCTTTGATTAAAATTTAATCGAAAGATTTCTTTTTCTTCTCTAAAAACTTGGATCTGATTTGAATCGTCAGAATTTAAGTAGGTTTGAAAAGATTCATTTATTAGAGCTTGCCTTATAATGTTTTCATCAGAAATAAATCCGTGAACTCTATCTGTGAAATCTGAAAAAGATTCATCAGAATAATCTTTATAAACATCTAAAACTTCTTCAATTAATTTTTCACGATTATATTTTTTCCATATTTCAATAATTGCTGATATAAGAAATATCCTATTTTTTTCCGAGGTGCTTTCCAAATGGTCAGCTAGTCCCTGAATATTTTTCTTTTTAGTAGAGTCAGGTTCAAGTTGCATTGGTCTGACTAGAAATAAAAAATCACCGCCTCTAACTTTTTGGAGCTGAACACCCGTTGTTATATGACCGCCTTTTACTTCAATATTCCCAGAAGTGATAAGTTTTCTAATATTTCTTGTTCCAAATATCTCTGTCAGTTTTTTTAGTTCAATTAAATGCCTGCTGTCTATTATTACTTTATCAAATAAGATTAGGCTGTTTATTAAATAACTTAATCTGAGTTGATCATTTTTAAAAAGGGGTATTAAAATATTTGGAACAGGAGTATTTGGCATAAAGACTATTTTTGAGAAATAACGACATTGCGCATAAGGTGCAGGCACCAGAGCGTTGAAATTATTTACAAATGAAAGGTTAACTATAAAAAGAGAGGGTGGCAAGAATTGGCGAGGCCTGTCCCCTTAATGCGCTGGTTAGGCGTATAACTAGTTAAGACCCCAAAAATACAAATAGTAGATTGATGAACTTATTAGAAAAAGCAGTAGGTCACTAATTTTTTGCATCGTTGAACATTGAGAATAAGCTTTATCCGATTTTGCAAACCTGATAACTCTAAGAAAAATTAAAACAGTGACTATTACTGAAAAACCAGCAAGAGGCTGAACACCAATACTTTCAAAAAAAGAACTTATTAATTCTGCTAATGTTTCCCGGGTTTGCATTAATAAGAAGTTTATTCACTTTTGATAAATTTTCTGCGACAGTAAAAACTTATACGCCTAACGACATTGCGCATAACCGGCGCACGGATTACTGTTGAATTTAGCAACTAACGAAAGAAGAGCCTCAAAACCAAGGCTGACAAAGGATTGGCGAGGTGCGTCCGCGTTAATGCGCGGGTTAGCCTGCTATTCAAGTTGTGAAGAAAGCTTTACGCTTCCAGCACAAACATCGCCTTCCTCAGTACCTTCCAGCCACATTCTTAATTGCTCTGTTCTCTGGTTGTTCAATTTAACTAAAAGACTAGCAGCGCAGGAGGAATAAACAGTACCATATTTAGCTCGTTTATCTTTTCCAGGATAAACTGATTCTAGATGTACATCTCTAAAATTAATCCATGCTTCTTGCGCTTTTTTAAGGCTAGCAATGAATTCGGGACTGTCTTCATATTTTTCTAAAATTGCAGTGAAGACAGAATCCATCTTTTGTTTTGATAGCTCTAATTGACTTTGATTCTCTGAATTTATTTCCTTTTGGCTTTGGGCTATCGAATGACTGAATAGACCAGAGAGCAGAAAAATGAAAAGCAGTATTCTCTTTAAAATCATGATGAGTAATTAAGAATTTTGAAAGCAGGCTAACGACATTGCGCATAAGGTGCGCACGAAAAAATGTTAAGTTGGATAAATAATGAACGAAGAACTAAAAAGCCAAAAGTGGGCAAGACCAGGCGAGGTGCGTCCCCTTAATGCGCGGGTTAGCCGTTTTAAAATTCAGGGTAAATCATTTGGAGAACCATCAGTATCACTAGAAGCCCAATCATTAACTTCGGAAACAATTATCCCATCGTCACTATCGATATATTGCTTGAAGTATTCTCTAAGTCCTTTGGCAGAGGTGTTATATCTATTAAAGCACCAAAGTGATTCTAAAATGCGAACTGCATTAAACTCATCTAATTTATCATACAGCTTGTCATAATCTCTATCTTTTCTCAAGTCGTAATTTAAAAAGTAAAGTGCCATGCTTTATTGCGATTTGATGAATTTTAGAAAATTTTACTAGAAAAATAAAATAGTAGGCTCGTCACAAGTAGTATTGTACCTAGCCCGAATAGCGCAATTTGTCCCCAAAAAATAGCCCAAGTCCTATTACCAAGTTTATTTGATTTATTTCTTAAATCATCAATGCCATCGGAATTATTTTTGTCCTTTTTTCGAGTTATTTGCGCAGTAATCCTAAAATCAATAAGTCTATTTACTACACAAACGCTACCCAAAATTGCCGATGCAATTAATGCAAAAATAGAAGCTGAAAAAGCAAACTTTTCAAAACAAATAGGTGAAAATGAGTTTTTAAATAACAAGGAAAACTCAAAGCCTAGAATTGCTATGGAAAATCCTAAAAACAGATTTATTGTGTAGGTCAGTTGTTTGAGCGATTTTTCTTGCCAACGCTTAAATTTTTCACTCATTGGTTATAAATCTACTAATTAAAACGGCTAACGACATTGCGCATAAGCTGCACGCGAATGAATGTTGATTTATTAAATAACGAACGAAGAGCTAAAAAGCCAGAAGGTGGCAAGTCCAGGCGAGGCGTGTCCGCTTAATGCGCTGGTTATGCCCACTTTTTAATTGGATAATTTTCTGTCGAGAGCATCTAAAATAGAAGGACCTTTATCGAATGCCCAATCAGCTACTTTGGGTTCAACCTTGGCTCCATGAACTGCACTATTTCCGGCTTTAATAAGTTCTGAAGTTCCATTATAAAATTCGTTGTCAATAATTCGGTTATGTCGAAGTTCTTGAAGTAGCACAGCTAATGGTAAACTTTCATCAACTCCATTTTGACTAGCTAAAGCTCTAACTCTTTTCTCTATTTCTATACGTAAACCTGCTAAAGCCAAATTTGGATCTTCTTCTCGTACTTTCGAATAAGATTTCTCTGAGATTTCATCAGCGGGTTTTTCTTCTCCAGTTATCTTGTTTCCTGCTGATTCAAGATCTCTGAATTTTACTTTCCATCCACCTGGAAACTCTGCACTTTCGATCAAGGTAGAAAACCATGGTAGAATCGCTATGATAAGCAAAATAGTCGTGATTAAATCTATTTTAACTTCTGGCCAAAGAAGATGGGCTACAATAAGTAGTAAACTTATCGATGTAATAAGCAATTTGAGCCAAAAATTATTCATGAAGTTTTAGAATTTTGAAAGTGGGTATAACGGTTGCGGCGGTTAACCGGATTGGCAACGCCCGGCCGGCTGGCAAGCCGGCTGTCCCCGGGAAGCCAATTCCGGTTCAATCGCCTGGTTACGCGGCCGGTCGGGCCCGACAAGCAACGGGCTGTCGGAGGGCCCGAACAGTTGGTGCTTTATCGAGATGATAAAGGAGCACCAGCGACCGGTCGAGTTAACCGCCGCAACCGTTACGCGCGCACCAAGGGAGCGCCAACGGCGCGACCGGCGCGCGTAACATAGTCTTAAGTGGAATGAGTATTGTAATAAAAATTCCACTTAATATATTAATATTTGTTTTAAGAGAGACTAGCCCATTATATAGTCATATTATCAGGAATTTTCAGCCTCAATAATTCCTGATAATATGTTGTATGGATTCTTCTTGAAGACGATATAGTAAAACTATTATTCAATATGGGAATATTTTGGAGAAAATGCTTGAATCGGCTTAAGCTGGAAATAAGACTGCGAAACTATAGCTTACTGCGATTCCGATGTTGAATAGTTGAATATTAGGTCGAAAGCCAGAAGGTTTACCATAAAAGTGTTTCAAAGTCTTATATCTTGAATCCTAATGCTGTCTTCCGGCCTTCGATTCATGAATGTAAACCTGGTTTAAGGAGATGCAATAATCTTCTTAAACAACCAGGCAGAAACAATTCCCCCGGGTCTGAACATCAAAAGGGCTGGAAATTTCCTTGCATGGCTCACAGTCTTCTCCTTTGGAAGGGGGAATGAATTAGGCTCTAGTCAAAGAAAAGGGGGGATGTGCTGCTCTGCCCACGGGCTGGCATTTTCCCGGCTTTGGCAGTGGCCATTTCTGTTAGCTGTCAGGAAATAAGCTGCCCATCAGCGTATGGCGAAACGGTTTCAATATGGCCTACATCCACTGGCCCTCCCGAAAGTGTTCGGGACAGGCTCTTCGAAGGGGGAATTTTCTTGCCGGACTCATAGCAAAGGGGCGATTTCTTATGCATCTTGTGGGCTATACCCTGGAAATGCTGTTTTAAATCGATTACTGCTCAAGAACCTTGAGTAGTAATGTTAAGAGTCTTGAGTAGTAAGGGTAGCCCGTTTGTTCAAAAAAGACCGCATGCCGGTTAACTGATATAGGAGAACAATCTTAACCCTATGTCAAGTTTATATTCATTTATATCTTATTACATAATAGAGATCCATCTTTCATTATTATTAACTTTTTTATTATAGGGTATAAATATCATAAAAAACTGTTTACGTATGACTAATGAATAGAGTTTACCTGCATCCGTTCATTTGTGTGATTATTCTGCTCCTTTTTCCTGACCTGTCTGCAGCTCAAGATTCAACCCATACAGTAAACGTCTTTTTGGATTGCCGAAGGGCATGTGACGAAGGGTATGTGCGGGATGAAATTAACTTCGTGAACTACGTCCGCAACAAGGAGGATGCTGATGTACACATATTAATTACTCGGCAGCCTACGGGCAGTGGTGGTGATGAATTCACACTGAATTTTATCGGTGGTAATGATTTTGACGGGCGGAATAAAGTGCTGAAATATTATTCGGCTGAATCCGATACTCAGGATGAAGTACGAAGTGGTCTGAACCAGTATCTCAAAAGGGGGCTTTTCTCCTATGTTGCTGAACACCCGGTAGCCAAAAATCTCCAAATCAGCTACCAGGAAGAGGGCGAAACACAGGTTGATGCCCAAACTGACAAATGGAACTACTGGGTTTTTGACATTAATGCCGACATGGATATTGAAGCGGAGGAATCTCAAAAAGAGTTCTCTGTTCGTGGGAGCATTAGTGCCGAACGGATTACTCCCGAGTGGAAATTTATTTTTGATGTCGACCAATTTTTTGAGCGCCAAACCTTTGAGGACGACGATGAAAGCGAAACCTTTACCCGGGAGTTTCGCAACGCCGAACTGTTGCTCGTGAAAAGCCTTGGGCAGCACTGGTCGGCTGGTATTTCCAGCCGCGCTCTACAGTCAACCCGTAACAACTACGATTTCTTATTAGAGGGAAGTCCGGCAATAGAGTACAGTATATTCCCCTATGAACAATTTACATCGCGTGAGATCACATTACGATACCGGGTTACGGCAGGCCATTATAATTACGAGGAACAAACAGTTTTTGGAAAACTTTCAGAAAGACTGTTTAAACAGCAGTTTACAACAAATATTGAATTTACCCAGCCATGGGGTGAGTTTGAGGCAAACTTTAATGCATCGGCCTACTTGCACGATGTAAACAAAAATCGTCTCGATACCGAGCTTCAACTGGATTTTCGCATCTATCGTGGACTCTCATTTTATATATCAGGAGAATACGCCTGGATAAATGATCAACTATCGATTCCGGCCGGGGAAATAACGGATCAAGAGCAACTCCTGAATCTGCGGGAACAGGCTACCTCTTATTCTTATGAAGTACGCATAGGCCTGGAGTTCAGCTTTGGATCTATCTACAACAATGTGGTCAATCCTCGGCTTTAACATGTAAACGAACATTAGAGCCAGGTTAATGTTATGTACTTTGCAATAATGGATTCCTTTCAAAATGCTTGTCCTGTTTACTTTAAGGTTATGATGAAGGGGATAGCACTGACATCGCAGATGGTGACCTTAAACTCATGAAAGGCAATGTGATATGAAATTTGTGCTCCCAGCGTACCTGCATTTGAAATCTTCATAATGAAGAGGTTGCGATTTATGTTGGGATATCCTCTACCTGGATTTTGATGACTCTGGATTCTTATTTACGGTCATCGCTTTAATTTTCCATTTGCCATTGTTTTGACGCTCAAATACTGCAAGTCCGTATCCTTCATTAGTAAAACGTTCAGCATCAGGAGGATCAATATGATGTGAGTAGTAGCTGAGCATATAAGCCAACTCTTTTTTTACTGTTAAATCTATCACATAGCTACTGTCCTCAGTCAACGTTTGGGGCGTTTTGAGCCATTTTTCAAAGGAGTTGCGGATATGCTCGCGCCCTTGCAACAGGAATCCATTATTGGAAGCATAATGGGCGTTTTGTGTGAAAAGAACAGCGAGAGAATCTGCATTCTTATCATTTATTGCCTGCCCAAACTTCGAAACTACCTGTCCAATTTTTTTTCTTCTTGGATATTATACGCTGAATTTCCCTGTGCCCAGCAATTCATTTGCAACGCAAAGCTCAACAAGAGAATGGATATTAGTACTTTCATGACGATTATTATTTTTTAGAGTTTTAATTTCGGCTTTTGAATCGTTCGAAATTGAAGATCACATTTGGAAAAGCGAGTAGCTCCGTCTTCTAATCAACTCGATCTTTTACAGGATAGTGAACAATCCAGAAATGCGTATTCAATCATTGTTCAAATACTTTCAAAATGGTGCAAGCGGGAAGAGCAAGATCTATTGTACCTGTTCCTGATATTCTGTAGGGCTGCAGTCAAACTCATTTTGGAAACAATGCGAAAAGTACGCTGGGCTGCTAAATCCTACGCGGAAAGCTATTTCTGCAATTTGCATCCGATTTTGAGCCAGGTATTCCAGTGAATCTTCTAACCTGTACAACCTGATCAATCGGTTGGGCGTGATATTGATTCTTTTTTTCAACTCCCTGTAAAATTTGGACCGACTCATGCCCAGCATTTCACTCATGTTCCCTACATTCAGGTTTTGATCACATGCTTCATTAGACAAAACTATCTGAGTCTCTCTGATAAACTTGTCGTCTGAGTATAACGCCAATTGATCCAGTTTCGTCATTTTTCCCCTGGCCAGGGCAATCTGTGGGGCAAACTCTTCTTTAGGATAATATTGCAGCAATTGTCTTCCTTGCGGGTCAGAAATAACCAGGGAAAGATTCCCATCTCTTCTGAATCGAGAAATATCAATACTTATGCTGTAATCGTAAACAATATTCCCTTTCCTATCCAACGCTGTGTATATAAGCTGCTGCAAAAGGTTAATATATACCCCATTTCTTTTTTTGAATCGAAAATTATAGCTAACAGCATACTTATTTATTTCTTTCTCAGATCGCCCCTCCATAAGGTCCAATATTTTTGCGATCATTTTGTGTAAGGCATCCCTGTCATTCGGGTGAACAACCTGAAAAGTTGCTTCTATTCCTTTTGCCAGGAACTCTTTGTCGTAGCCTGTTATCTTTCTAAAGCCATCACTCAAGTATTCATATTTACCTGTTTCCCAATCCAGGATATAGTTAAAATAAGGGCCTATATTTTTTTCAAACAGCAGCTTGTCATCAGGATAGAGTGAAGATTTATACCTTTTCAAATCCTCGTCAAAGGGCTGGGAAAGCAGGTAGTTGCGCAGCTCGTTTAGGGAGTTAAAGCTTGGCATGACGGTTGTTGTAATACAATTTGAGCTAAAATAACCTGAGTTCTATATAAGACTAACTCAAAATAATAACTGTCATCGCGAGGAGGCTCTTTTTTGCCCTTTTTGGCTTAATGATGAGGTCGACGCGGGCGATCCCCCGTCCGTTTTTTTGTTCACCCACCGGGAGATTGCCTCCCGACAGGTGTCGGGATCCCGATGGTCGCTGAATCCCTCGCAATGACAGTTTTTATCTCGAACTGACATTAAAATAACTTCTTGAGAATCATTGTAGCTCAGAAATCAGGTAAACTCAATTTTAATTTGATTTCTTAATTGTTTCCATAAAGCATCGGTTTATGTTAAGAAGTTATTTTGTAGATAACCATTGTACTACCTGACCTCGTAGTGTAGAGATGCAGTTGATGAAATCCAACTTCTATTATTTTCCGAGTTCAAGGAAGGGATATAATAGCAGATATTATTTGATATAGCAGTATGATATAATGTTCTTGGTAGAATCAGCAAATAGGGGATAAGATTCAAGCCAGTAAGCCAATGGCTGATGGTTTATTGGTCCCAGAACGGGGTTTAAAACCCTGAACTTTCAGTGCAAACATTAGTGTTTCAAAAAATCTATAGCGAGCGAGTTTACTTTTTTTGAGGCGCCTTTGGCTGGTCGTATTATACTAGCACGAAAGTGCCCCTTCGAAGGGGGGACTTGAATTTGGCCCTGGCCGAAGAAAAGGGGGATGTGCTGCTGTTCCCACGGGCTACCAAGCTCCCGGCTCTTGCAGTGGTATTTTCGTGTCAGTGTTGGGAATAAGTTGCTCATCAGTTCAGGGGGGTATTTGGTTCAATCTGGGCTACATCTCCCTGACCCTCCCGAAAGTGTTCGGGACAGGCTCTTCAAAGGGAGAATATTTCTTGCTCGGCTCATAGCCAAAAGGCATTACTTATACCTCGCCTGGGACAGCCCCTGGTAAGGCTGTTTTTAAATCGATTACTGCTCAAGAATCTTGAGCAGTAATGTCAAGAACCTTGAGCAGTAATGTTAAGAGTCTTGAGCAGTAAGGGTAGCCTTGTTGTTCAAAAAAAGGCCGCATGCCGGTTACCAGACATGCGGCCGTTAAACAGTAAACAGGGTAATGATCTGTATTACGTGACGGTGAGAGAGGCATTAAGTGTGCCTACACGCAGTTCGTTCGTATTATGCAACTTGGCCCGCACCTCCATGGTATACTCCCCGCTTTCCAGGCCTTCTGGGACACGGAATCCCAGCTTGGAGGGCATGTTGTGGTTGTATTCATTTACGCGGGTCTCGGCCTCATCCGGCCCGATCAGGAAGACGCCTTGCTCTTGGTCCCCTGGATCTATCTTCAGCAATTCCCCTACCAGGCGACCAGTATGGCTTGGGCTCAGCGTTTCGTTCGTGGTGCCGCTGCCACCATCGTGGTATCGGCGCAGGACGGGTTCCCGGCGATCCGCTGCTATTTTCTCAACTGTAACATCTTCGGCAATGTTTTTGATGCGAATTCCCGGGTTCACATTCATCTTTACGTTGTGCCGCTGCGGATCGAAACTATCAGAGGGGGCATCAAAGGTGCCGGAGATGGAGGCGTTGATCCGGAACAGTGGAGTATTGACACTGTGGCCCTGCTGCAGCGTCTTGACTACAGCAGCCTCAAACTCCTCCAGCACTGAAAATGCCTCGGCTTTAGTCACCGTGGAGCCCCGGCCGGTCATGATATCCACGATATCTTCTATATCGCGGCTGAGCTGGTCCTGGACCCGCGCAACGTAGTCGTTTGGATTATCGGTTAAATGATTTTCCTGTATAGAATATGAAATAGACATTCTATTTCCTCTCTATTTGGTTAACATTAGTTCTTAATATTTAATAGATAAGATCGCTCTGATGAGTGATCTGTGTACTCTATAGATAGGTTTCAGGGCAAATCCTTACAGAATAATTTAAAACGGCTGTATTGGGTGTTGGTAAGGGATTGTTCTGCAGAGCTTTATGGATAAAATTAATTTTGTGTGTTTTCCTCGTTTTTGGGTGGATCGGGTTGTTAGCGGGGATTGGATTGTTGGTGGCCTGGTTGTTCTTTTTTGCCATAGTTAACGTTAGGAGTGTTACTTTTTTTAGTGATAAAAAAAGTAACACAAAAAATCACCGGCAAAAGATTCATTCACCTGGGCTGCATTTCGCTATGGCTAAAAGAAACCGAGATCTTCTACTAATGGGTCACTCTTTCCTATTTGCTTTGAAACATGCGATACCTTTGTTGGATATCCTGCACGGTTTCTTTCTAAACGCCACCGCTTCATTTGCCCGGCCGGTTCATGAATCTAAGGCCGGAAGACAGCATTAGGATTTAATAAAGAAGACTTGGAAAAACTTTTATGCTAGCCTTCAGACCTTAGACCTTTCGACCTTCTGACCTTTGACTTTAGGACCTTCGATCTTTTTTTGATCAACAATTCAACGCCTCAACAACTCAACAACTCTACGGTTCAACACTTCAACATCTTTCAACCTTAAAACCTTCAATCCTTTAAATCAAAGAAGGTCTATAGTTACCGACTCAATCTCACCGGTAAACTCGAACGGGAGCTCGTAATTGGGACTGACGGGGGAGACCAGGTCGCTGCCGATATCCAGGGGATCTCCACTTGGAACCATCCTTAACTCCACTTCGCCGGCCGCTTTGCCGTTCACGGCCAGGCGAGCCACCATGGGAAACGACCGTCGAGCACCGGGCTGGCCGCCCTGGTCACTTTCTGCAGGTGTGACTTCCAAGACAATCTTTGCCTTACCCGGAGCCAGAGACTCAGATGCCATCAGGCTGCCACCCAAATGACCATAGGCGCTGGTCTCGTATGTCACGCGGTCATCTTTGATGTAGAGGGTATAACCGCCATGTCGACCGCCGTGGGCTGCAATGACTCCTTCTGCACCAGTATCCGGAATGGTTATTTCAGCGGTAATCTTGTGTGCACGGCCTGCCAGCTGCGGCGTCGCCGAGGAGGGAATAAGGCGGGCGCCTTCGTGGTAGACAAAGTGTGTCTTGCCATTCGTTAGTGAAGGCCGCTGGGGACTGAAAAAGGGAGGATCGAGTGGATACACATCATTGCGCCGGGCCTCAGCATCAAAAAGCTTTTTCATTTCTTCGAGCTTTTGTGGATTCTCCTCCGACAGATCGTGAGCCTGGCTGAAATCCTGTTCCAAATTGTAGAGCTCCCACGAACGCTGCCCTGGTGGAACGGGAGGCGTACCGAAGTCCTGTTGCCATGGCGATCGACTGGGTGATCCAGCCCACCAGCCATCGTGATATATACCACGGCTGCCGAATATTTCGAAATATTGGACCCGATCAGGATTTTTGTCCTTCTGCTCATCAAAAGTATAACGGAAGCTCTTGCCTTCCAGTGGCGTCTGCTGCACGCCATTGACGATATTCGGAGCCTCGATGCCAGCGATCTCATAAACCGTCGGGGCGATATCAATAACATGAAGGAACTGGGAGCGCAGTCCCCCGGAGTTATTTATATGACCGGGCCAGGAGATCACTACCGGGGCACGGGTACCGCCGAGGTGAGCAGCATCGGTTTTTGCCCCCTTGAATGGTGAATTCACCGCCCATGCCCAGGCAGCGGCGGGCGCGTTGTCGAACATCACGCTGCCAAGAGTATCATACTGACTCCATCGCTCCTCTATGCTCAGCGGCTTTGCTTCTGTAGTCAGGGCATCCCGACCATCATCACCACCTTCAGCGGTGGGACCATTGTCATCGGCAACATAGATGACGATGGTATCTTCGGCGTCTTCGGCATCGTATATTGCATCCAGCAACCGGCCGATTTCATAATCTGTGTGTGCCAGGAAACCCGCATAAACCTCCATCTGGCGGGCCATAAGTTTTTTCTGTTGGTTACTGAACGAATCCCATGCAGGAAGTTCTTCAGGGCGCGGTGTCAGTTCTGTATCTTCTGGAATTACACCGAGTTCCTTCTGGCGTCTGAAGGTTTCCTCACGCAATTTGTCCCAGCCCTGGTCGAACTTGCCTTTGAACTTGTCCACCCATTCCTTTGGTGCATGAAATGGAGAGTGTGTCGCTCCCGTGGCAAAGTACAGGAAGAACGGTTTATCAGGTCTGATGGAGTTGTGCCGGTGGAGCCACTCGATCGCATCATCTGCCAGGTCTGAAGTTAGATGATAGTCTTCTTCTGGTCTGGCCGGCGGTTCCACGGCGTCTGTATTGCGGTACAGGTTGGGCTCGTATTGACTCGTTCCATAGCCGATGAAGCCGTAGAAGTACTCGAAACCTAATCCGGTGGGCCAGCGGTCGAACGGGCCGGAGGGGTTGACCTCCCACACCGGGGTATTGTGCCATTTACCGAATGCAGCAGTACTGTATCCATTATATTTGAGGACTTCGGCAATACTGGCAGAACTCTCCGGCCAGATTGAGTTATAACCGGGATAGCCCGCCGCTAATTCGGGGATCCTTCCAAATCCGACCTGGTGACTGTTTCGGCCGGAAAGTAGGGCGGCCCTGGTGGGGGCACACATCGGGGTCACGTGAAAACGGTTGTAGCGCAGGCCACTGTCAGCGAGCCGATCCAGTGCCGGGGTAGGCGTAGCTCCGCCAAAGGTCGAGGTGGCGGCAAAACCGACGTCGTCGAGCATGACGAGCACGATGTTCGGAGCGTCTTCAGGAGCAGTTACCTGCTCGGGCCAGTCGGGAGTCGAGCTGTCGGGGTTGACATTGATCTCTCCCTGGAACGGCGGTTCAGGTTTGGGGAGGACCTGTGCCTGTACGTGTGAAACGGTCCCCATCAACAAAACCAATACGCCGGTAAAAAGGAATTGGAAACTACAGTTCCACAGGTAAATGCAGTTTTCTTTTTCGTCAGTCCTGTTTCGGTGATCATCACTTTCCATTACGAGTTCCTTCTGTTGGTATTTACTTTTATTTATTGGGTACTAAGCAGGCATTAAAAATATCTCGTCAATTATCCCAAAGGTGTATGCTTTACGGAAGGCTATAAAGGTGATTTTTTGAGAAAAGATGATACTTTTCGGAAGGAAAGTGAGTGTCGTTAGTATTAGTTCATTAATGTAATAGCCACGGATTTACGCGGATTCAAACTGATTAAATCTGATTTTATCTGTGGTAACCTGTGGCTTAAAGTGTCCAACCAACTTGCTAGGAAAGGCGGAATTCTTCCCGAAACTCTAGCGGGCTTATGCCGGCATTATTCTTAAAATATTTACTGAAGTTGGTCGGCTCGTCGAATCCGAGGGTGAATCCAACCTCTTTAATGGTATCGGTGGAATGAGCCAGCAACCGTTTGGCTTCCAGTATAACCCGCTCGTCAATGACCTTTTTTGGGGATTCGCCAAGTACTCCGGTAGTAACCTGGTGCAGGCGTTTGGGGGTGATATTCAGTTGCCGGGCATACTCATTGACCTGTTTTACCTCTCTGAACTGATTTTCGAGTAACTCCTTGAACTGAATGGTATAATCAAGTCCTGCGCTTTTTTTGATCTCTGTGAAGTCTTTCTGTTTTCGGCGCTCCCGTTCTGCCAGCAGAAGGAAACTGTGAAGTAGTTTTCTCAGGATATCCGAATGATAACTCTCACCGGTATTCTGGTATTCCAATTCCATCTGTCGGAACAGATTCAGGAAAACGTCAATCTGTTCATGTAGCTTTATAGATGAAATATCAAGCAGATCGTTGAACAAGATACTATTCCGCAAAAATTCTGCATCAGCATTTGATTTACAAAAGAAGAAGTCGGTGAACAGTATACACTTTGCTTCAAACTCTCCATGCTTATCGAACACTTCCACTTGGTCCTTGCCCACAAAAACAAGGGTATTGGGTTCCGCCTGAACCGGTTTGAAATCGACCAGATGCACGGGGTTGCCCTCTATAAACCACAGGATTTGGTAAAAATTGAGCCGATGGGCCGTGGTCATTCCTGCTTTATGCTGCTTATAGATGTTCGACAGATTGACTATCTCAAACTCGATATCCAATCCTTCCTTGAAGTCAATTTTCTTCATTGAGACTGATCATATTTGAAATATAACGGCCCTGCATAAGGGGACGAATAGATATTAATCTATTTAATTATGACATCCTCAGAGAGATTCTAAGTCATGATTTACCCGCACCTTACCAGGCTAAATAAGCGATTCAAATGCAAGGTTTTCCGTTAATTTCTCCAAAGACCTTGCCTTTTCTACAGTTGTGGCAGGCACCTTGCATCCTACCGTAAGATAACGTGTGTTATATGTGGCATGGTACAAAAGTCTCTCCGTCGGCTGACGGAAGATGATCCATCCGAGTCGTCTCCGACAGTAGTCGGAGGCACCCTCCTCAAGGAGGGAATTGAACCGTGCCGATTATCCACTTATGTGGGTCTAATAGAACTCAGGTTAAGATAACAATTCATAACCGATGAAATGGGTGTTCATTTTTTCGATGAGGATAACCCCGACAATGGCCGGGACTAAAGAACTTCCACCAAAAAACTCACCATAAAATCCCAGATATTCCCCTCTTCAGTATTTAAAAAGAACCTGCTTTCCCACATTCATTGACTCTCAGGGAATCTATAGCAGGGATTTTCTGGACTTGGGGCTACCTGTGATACCTGGCGTCATTCGCCCCCTTGATTTATGAGTCGTCCCGGGCATACGCAGCGAAGGCGTTAAGAAAGAAATCTTGTTTAATATTCGTTATGTGTTTTCTATTCCCGCCCTTTGAAATTTTTGTTGGGGAAAGTGCCCGAATTCGGAGCGTTAAGAAACCATTTTTGTCTGAGATCCACGCTTTTTAGTGGATCGAGTTTAAATGGTTTTAGCGCAGGTGAGGAAACGCAACAAAAATTTCATCAGCCTGTGCTACGAAGCCTCGCGCGAAGTAGTAGCGGCGATTTTTTTCGTTCATTTTTTTATCGCTAAAAAAAATGAACACCACAACGGGAATATGACACCAAAATGATAATTCAAACTCTCTTTTAAATATTCTAAGCGACCGGAATCAAACTAGGTCCACCAACTATATCTTCTCTTTTATTTGACCTTCCTGCAGCGGTTTTTATATTGATTTAGGTGGGATGCAATTTATTAGGGAGTGATGATGTTTGACTGGGTCGCAGAGAAGTTAGTGCTATTTAATAAAAAAGCCGCGGGACGGCGACCGCCTGGTCCTGATGGCCTGCCTCTCTTTGGAAGCCTGCTACAAGCCAGACGAAAACCACTTCATTTTGCCCAGAATCTGATACAAAAATATGGTGATATTGTTCACTTTAAAATTGGATTCTTTACCGGGTATCTTCTCAATCATCCGGAATATGTTAAACAAGTTCTAAGTCTCAATCATCAGAATTACAATAAACAAAACTACAACTACCAAAAGCTCAAACCGGTTCTGGGAGAAGGCCTGATCACGGGGGATGGTGAAACGTGGGCGATGCACCGCCGGCTGATTCAACCGATCTTTCATCGCAGTCGCTTGGCAAGCTTTGGAGAAATTACCACCAAGACCACAAAGCAAATGTTAGAAGAGTGGGCGTTACGCGTTAATTCTGGCCAGCCCGTTGATATAGCCGCCGATATGATGAGGCTTACCCTGGAAGTCGTAACCGAATCGTTGTTCAGCGCAGACATTCGCTCTTCAATAGACCTGGTAAGAAATGCTTTTACAACCCTAAACGAGGATATAGCATACCGTTTTAGAACCGCTTTTGTTCCACCACTATGGGTTCCCACCCGAAGAAATCGGGCTTTTATAAAGGCCAGGGATGAACTGGATCAGCTTGTATTTGACATAGTTGAACGCAGACGAGAAAATGGAGAGTCGAAGGACGATCTGCTTGAGCGGTTGCTGGAGGCAGGAGAGGGGTTGCCCGTTGAACATGAGCTAACGGATCGGCAAATACGAGATGAAGTCATAACGCTGTTGCTGGCCGGCCATGAAACTACTGCAAACCTACTCACCTGGACGCTGCATTTGCTTTCTCAACATCCTGGCGTGGCACAGAAATTAAGAGATGAGTTAGCCAAGGTTCTGCAAGGACGGGAACCGAGTGTGGATGATCTTTCAGAGCTGCAGTACATGGAGATGGTATTGAAGGAATCAGTGCGATTGTATCCACCGGTCTGGATTATCAGCCGTAAGGCGATCGACAACGATATGATAGATGGGTATACAATACCTGCCGGCTCTACGGTTACACTTTGTATATACACGCTGCATCGGCATCCCGAATTTTGGGATGATCCTGAGGCGTTCATCCCTGAACGCTTTTCTGGCGAACAGAGTCAAAACCGGGACAAATACGCTTACTTACCATTTGGGGGCGGACCCCGGTCTTGCATAGGAAAATATTTTGCCTTGATGGAAGCCCAGCTGGTTCTTGCAATGATATGCCGGCAATATCACTTGAAACCGGTGGATAATCACGTGGTAGAACCCGAACCCCTGGTTACACTGCGTCCCTTAAATGGACTGAAAATGGTGTTTAGGCCCGTAGATGACAACAATTAACTAAAAGACACGATATTTCATCAATGTAGTCAGTAACGAAGGAGTAATCCCATGGGTATCAAACAGCCGAAATCGAATCATAGAGAGCCAATCCCCGATGATATACCAATTGAGGATCAGGGGTATTTCAAACCGGAGAGCCTGATCCGACAAATACATCGGGAGGCAGTGGTACTGCTTGGTGGCGGACGAGCGATTTTGCTCCAGTTGGCTCACCCTTTTGTTGCTGCCGGCGTAGACGATTACAGTAATTTTAAATCCAACATCCTGCAGCGCCTCTACCGCACGATACTGTTCATGCACAACCTTGTTTTCCAGGATCGTCAAACTGCCCGGGAAGCATTGAAACATTTCCATGCCATGCACAAGCGGATTCGAGGTCGCCTCGGGCACAGGTCCGGCCAGCTTTCGCCCGACACCACGTATTCGGGAGTAGATCCCCGGGCGAAACTATGGGTTTATGCCACATTTGTTGACACGAATTTGACAACCTACCAGAAATTTGTAAAACCTCTTAGCCAAGTAGAACGCCAACAGTATTATTCGGACAGCCTTGTGCTGGCCGATTTAATGGAAATACCGGAAGAAATACTCCCTCAAACATATACTGAGTTCCAGGAGTATATGAAAACAATGTTTACTGGTGAGACGCTGGCCGTCACGAATACCGCACAAAATTTAGCCAATGCCGTGCTTTATCCGGATGTTGGTCTTTTTCCCACTTTGAGTGCCGGTCTTCTTCGGACAGTCACAGCCGGGTTGTTGCCACAACGATTTCGCTGTGAATACGGCTTGACATGGAATTCAAATCAGAAATTATTTGTCCAGGGCTTCAGTAGTTCCACTCGCTTGCTCCGACCGTTTGTCCCATCCTGGATATGGCAGAGCCCACTCTTGGGAGGGAAGTTAACATATTTGTTGTTGTGGGGAACCGAGAAGCCCGGCGGGTAATGGAAAAGTCACAATAGATAAGCAAGATAGATAATGTCTCAACAAGACGAGTACCAAGGCAAGCCCCCTCCGTCAGTACCTGGTAGCAGCCGGGCCATCGTCATCGGGGGAGGTATTGCCGGGCTCATGACCGCTCGAGTGCTTGGCAACCACTTCAAGCAGGTGCTTGTATTGGAACGAGACAACTTTCCAGATGGCCCAAATTTACGATCCGGCGCTCCCCAGGGGAGGCATGTTCATTTATTACTGTTGCGTGGAAAGCAGATCCTGGAACAACTATTCCCGGGATTGAGCAGAGAATTGATAGATAATGGAGCGAGATTAATAAAGATGGGGGAGGAGCTAGGGGTATTGACATACTACGGCTGGCGGGTCCAGCACGCAGGGAAGCTTTCCCTGCTTACATTTACCCAACCACTGTTGGAGTGGTGCATCCGCAAACGTTTAACCGAAATAGAAGCAGTAGAAATAATAGGAGGATGTCGGGTAAACGGTCTAACTGCCGACGCAAAGGGAGTACGTGTAACAGGAGTCCGGGTGCGGTTCGGGAATACCCGGCAAAGAGAGCACCAACTCTGTGGTGAACTTGTTGTGGATGCCAGCGGTCGGTTCAGCCGAACGCCGGAATGGCTGTCAACGCTTGGATACAACAGCCCGGAGGTGTCCGTCGTCGATCCATTTTTAGGATATACCAGCCGGTTTTATGAAATACCATCAAACTTCAGCATGCCCCGTTCTAAATGGAAGGCGCTTGTTCTGCTTGGGAAACCTCCTGATTATACGCGCGGAGGAGTGCTGCTACCAGTGGAAGGAGGGCGTTGGCATGTAACACTTGTTGGAACAGCGAAAGATTATCCACCGAATGATGAATCCGGATTTATCGAATTTGCCCGTACCTTGCGCAGCCGCGCTCTTTATGATGCGATCAAGACGGCCCGGCCGTTGTCGGGGGTTGCGGGGTACCGGTCTACCAAGAATCGGTGGCGCCACTACGGATCATACCAGCGATGGCCGCGAGGGTTTATCGTCTTGGGTGATGCTCTTTGCTCATTGAACCCCGTGTACGCGCAGGGAATGAGTGTGGCGGCACTTGAAGTTATGGTCCTGGACAAGTGGCTGCGAGAGTATGAGTGGGACCAGGATAATGGAGCAGGGGTGGCGTTACATGTTCAAAAGGAGTTAGCAAAAATCATCGAAACACCCTGGCTTATGGCCACTACTGATGATGCCCGATGGCCCGCAACAGAAGGAGCGCCTACCGGTCTTACCACGCAGATGATGCATCATTATCTCGATGCTGTTATAGCCCTGGCTACCAGGTATCCTAAGGTCGATGACCTGTTTGCTCGGGTGGTTCACCTCCTAGAGCCGGAATACATGCTGTTTCATCCACGAATTGCTTTGCGGGCGTTTGCCAGGTTATTAAATCCACTCTCTTCAGTACGTTAGCCTTTTTTAGAAAGGAAATATTTGCATCACAATGCACAACAAATGGGTTTAAACCATCTGGGCAAAGAAATCCAATTCATCTTTGGAATTTCTAACTGTCCCTTTTTGTAAGAAATGTTGGCCATATGTTGACCAAATATCCTACTTAATCCAATGTATCAGGTCGACGGATTAAATAAGCTAACTTTAATTAGGGCTTGCTCAAACAGTTGCGTTTAAGTTAGCGGCGAAGACCGACCGATTCATGACAAAGATGGTAAAGGAAGGGCTTATTTGATATTGTATAAGTATTTGTAAACCTTCGATATAGCGATAAAAAAAGAAGGATGGGGTTATGGGAAATGAAGCAACACAGTTTGAGCTGAATATTGCCAATCCGAGTCCCCTAGGGTATGCAGCACTGGGTACCCTTCTTTGGGTGCACGGGATGATTTTTTCGGGAATCTTTCCCCAAGCTTACGGCAAGCTCGGTGAAGAAGTGTCCACGGTGTTTGTCATTTGTGCACTGCTTGTAGCCGGGATTGTTGCTTTTCTTAGAAATTGGACGTGGGATGGTACGCTTTTCCTATACTGGTCGGGGCTCGCAGCTGCGCTTTTCCATCTGTTTCTTGCCTGGAAAGCATTTAAGCAAAAAGAAGGAGGCCTGTTCCGTGGTCTCATAGCTTCAGGATTTGTGGTTATTGGGATTGGCTGGGCCCTGGCCAATTGGGGAATGGGACCCAAAAATTTACTAACTGGGTACGTGCAACATGCTACGGCACTACTGTGTTTCTGGGTTTGCGCAACCGAGTTAAACATTGCGGGATCTGGTGATTCGTCTAAATAGTAAATAATTATGACCAATTCTTATGAGTGATTTAAGCATACAAGAACTTCAACAGATTGCTGAGTCCTATCAAAAATACCTGGTTCCGGCAATGTTTAAAGAGTGTTCAGAGCAGCTCGTATCTCATGCCGGTATAACCCCGGGACAAAGGGTATTGGATATCGCCTGTGGAACGGGGATCCTGGCTAGGACGGCAGCAAAGCAAGTGGGAGAAAATGGGAGCGTTGTTGGGCTGGATATGAATCCCGGTATGCTGTCAGTTGCCAGGCAACTTGCCCCTGATTTGGAATGGCAACAAGGAATAGCTGAAGAGCTCCCTTTTGAAGATAATTCCTTTGATATAACCTTTTGCCAGTTTAGCTTGATGTTCTTCCAGGATAAGCAAACGGCCATCCGGGAAATGCTTCGAATTTTGACTTCACAGGGTCGATTATACATCGCGGTTTTTAATTCGCTGGAGCATATCCCTGCCTACCAACAATTGTTAAGCATATACGCTGACTTTGTGGACGAGGATAAAGTACATTTTTTATCCTCGCCTTTTCAATTGGGTGATATTCAAGAGCTAAATTCACTGCTGCTCGAAAGTGGGCTAGAATCACCCCGCATAACAAGTGGAGAGTTAAATGCCGTTTGGCCGGATGTTAGATCTCTGGTACTTGCCGATGTTGAGGGCTGGTTCCCTCTGGCTGGAATAGAGCTTGGGGATGACCAGGTGGAAGAGGTGATCAAACAAACTAAATCAGAACTTGGCGAATACATCAACGGGGACGGTAGCATAGCATTTACTATGCCTTATCACCTAATCTCACATAAACATTATTAGGAGTTTTAGACTATGGCCATCCCAAAAGAAGACCCCTCAAATATTAAAGTAAATAGCCGTACGCGAGTGTTCTTGGGGCTGGCCCTGCTCATGACCCTGATCGCCGTCGGGGGTTTCTGGCATACCTACTGGTGGCCCATGCTGACCGGGGAGGTCAATTTTCATTGGTTGATTCACATCCATGGCGCAATATTTACACTATGGATGGTGCTTTTCATTGCACAGACAGCATTCGTTTACAAGAATCGTACAGATCTACACATTTGGGTGGGTAAGCGAATCGGAATACTTTGGGGAGCATTAGTAATCTTAGTGGGATTAGTACTTTCATTTGGAGTCATATCCCCAGCCATTGGTACAGAATTTGAGACACTAGCGGATTTTATCAATTTTTTCCCCATTGCCTTCGGGGATGTTATAACGTTTTCCTTCCTGTTCGGCTTGGGTATCTTTTACCGCTCAAAGCCGGAGACGCACAAGCGCCTGATGATCCTTTCTACAGTGGTATTACTTTTTGCACCAGCAGAGCGCCTGATGCGGTTCATACCCGGTTTGCCAGCCCAAATTACGTTTGCGTTAGGTTTGCCGTTCGTCCCGGCCCTGTTAGCTATTGGGCACGACAGGTGGAGAACGAACCGAATTCATCCTGTTTACATTTGGGGAACCACATTGATCGCTCTGGAAACTGTTTCCACCCTGTATTTCTTTGCCTCCCCAGGCTGGGAATCTTTATCTGAAATGCTGGCAAATAAGCTGCGGACCCTACTCCTTCCTCTTTTATAAAGGATGCTATCCATGAGATTATTCTCACTAATCACCGTAAACGGTTACCAATTATGAATTCTTCAATTTCAAAAGAGAGCGATGCCATTAAGAACACCAAGAATCCTGCATACCTCAGCCGATACTTTTTCGTGGGAATGGCCCTGTTTTTGATGCTTTTCGTTGTATTGGGGTTTGGCAGCACCTATGGCCTGCAGCTGCTGCTGGGTAAAGAGATCTCCGGGGCGGGAGTCGTTGAGGCTGACTGGGCGCTCCACATGCACAGCGTAGTATTTGGCGGATGGGTATTGCTGTTAATAGTTCAAGCAGCATTGATAGCAAGTGGCAAGGTTCAGAAGCATATGGCCATTGGCAAAACATTGGGTATTGGTGCGGCCGTTGCAGTAGTGATATCTGGTGTGATCATTGTCGTAGTACAGGATTCCGCTATTATCAGGGAAGGGATCGCCACCTGGGCCGAATGGCCCATTATGCTTCGTTTCCTTGCAGGATCTATAGTGGCGCTCATTAATTTTTCCATCCTGTTTTACCTGGGACTTCGCAACCGTTACCAGCCGGTACCACACAAGCGATATATGTTTTTTGCGACCATTACCCTGGTCATAGCTGCCACAAGCCGCATGAATTATCTGCTGGGCCCGGACCCGTGGCCAGGTCAAATCGGCACATTCTTAATGGTTGCCCCGATCATCGGCTATGATCTCTTTAGCGCAGGGAGAATACACAAATCCACACTCATCGGTACGGCAATTGTGTGGGGAGCAGTAATAATATTCGACCTGCTGGATCTCATCGGGTAGACTAAATATCTAAAAAAGAATGGCTAACTATGAATTCATCGGATTCCGCTGTGACGAAATCGACTTCTAACATTGACAATTCCGAAAATGAGTCGTCGCCGTTATTGAGATTTTTTTTCGTGGGTATGGCCCTTTTTTTGATGCTCTTCGTCTTGTTGGGCTTTGGTAGTACCTACGGCATGCAACTCCTAATGGATAAAGAAATTTCAGGATCAGGTCTTGTGGAGGCCGACTGGGTGATCCACATCCACGCTATCGTATTTGTTGGATGGATGACTCTTCTCCTTACGCAGACTATTCTTGTGGCAAGGGCAAAGACACGCAAGCATATGGCCGTCGGTAAGAAGGTGGGCGGTGTGTTAGCCGCAGCTGTACTCATGGCGGGAAGCCTGATCATCTATACGCAGATTCAAGCAGCTGTCTCAAAGGAATTGGTGACATGGGCGGAATGGCGTGCCATCGTCATGGCGACCCTAGCGCCTTGGTTTGCTCTTCTGGGTTTTGCCATGTTGGTAGGGCTGGCCCTGTTTTACCGAAAGCAACCGGAAGAGCACAAGCGGTACATGATTTTTGCGACGATTTTGCTGGCCGTACCCGCCACCAGTCGTATGGAATACCTGTTGGGCCCCTGGAGTAACAATATCGGGATCTCTATTATGATGGCCCCTCCCATTGCTTATGATATCTACACTGAACACCGAATGCGCAATGCAACACTAGTCGGCATGGGATTTTTAGCGGTATTCCTCATCATAATTAATCTGCTTGGTTAGTCATAAATAACCTCTTAACAGTGGGATGGAATAGAGAGTTAATATGAATCAAAATTTAATTCATCATGAAATGCCGAATTATACCCCTCGTCGTCATATTCGTTACCATTTTAGGGACTTCTTCCCTGGAAGCGCAGGACCAAAAAGTAATCGACACTCAACTTCATGCATTAGAGCTTGATATAGTACCCGCTCACTGGGATACCCTGATGGGCTACAAGCGCCCGACGAGTGCTGAGGCACTGCGAAATCAGACGATTGAACAGCTCGAGCGTTTTAATATCACAACAGCCATAACCAGCGGTGATGAAGAACGGTTGACCCAATTTAAAGAAGCCGCCCCGGATCGCATTATTCGCAGCCAATGGATACCCTGGGATATTAAGGGGGATTCACTTCGGGCTTATATAGACTCGCTTCCCACCTGGTATGAGCAGGGACGTTTCCAGGTGATTGGCGAAGTTCTCACCCAGTATTCGGGTATTGCTCCGAGCGATCCGATTCTCGACCCGCTCTGGTCTTTTGCGGAGCGCGAAAGCGTACCCGTTGGTATTCACATTAATGATTTGCCTGTAACCTGCCCAGAATCCTTTACGGATGGATGTTCGCCGCTGGCTATGAAAGAAGTCTTGGAGCAATACCCAAACCTAAAAGTGTATATCATGCATGCCGGCTATCCTCACATGCAAGATATGATAGAGTTGATGGAAAGCCATCCCCAGGTGTACGTCGGTATTACTATGCCTCCAAAGGAACTGCATCGGTACCTGAAGGGACTGATTGATGCAGGTTTTGGCGATCGCATCATGTTTGGTTCGGATCAGATGTTATGGCCGGAGTTGATTGAACTTTTCGTCAATGCCATTGAGAGTGCCGACTTCCTTAGCGAGGAGCAAAAAAACGCCATTTTCTACGACAATGCGGCCGGTTTCTTTGAATTTGATTACTAAAAAAGTCGAAAAATTCATTATACCATTATGAAATACCGACTTATATCCCTGATCATAATAATCGCGATAGTGGCTGGATCAACGGACATCCAGGCACAAAGCGTATTAGATTCAGATGTAGAAGCACAGCCACCAAAAGATACGCACCAACCAAACATTTTGCTACTGGTCGCCGATGACCTCGGCTACGGCGATCTCGGTAGCTATGGAAGCAATATTAATACTCCCAATCTGGATCAACTGGCCGACGAAGGCCTTCGGTTCAGCCGGTTTTATACGGCATCCATATGCGCTCCGTCGCGGGCAATGTTACTATCCGGTAATGACAACCACGTAGCCGGCATGGGCTCCCAATTCAGGAATACAGAATATTGGGGATATGAGGGCCATCTGACGGATCGCATCGCAACCATTCCCCAGCTTCTAAAGCAGGCCGGATACCAAACATATATGACAGGAAAGTGGCATTTGGGAACCGGGGAAGGTCAGCTTCCCCCAAGCAAAGGGTTTGATCGTTCATTTGTGCTGCATCAGGGCGCGGCCAACCATTACAATAATACTGGGTTATCCCAGAGCTACAGTACCGCGGATTACAGCGTAGATGGTCAACCTGTCAGCTGGCCGGAGGATGGGTACTCGACCCAGGTATATACGGATAGTATGATGAAGTATATAAACGAATATAAAGACAGTGACAAACCTTTTTTCGCCTATGCGGCATATACCTCTCCCCATTGGCCGCTGCAAGTCGAAAATTCGTTTTGGCAAAAATATGAAGGTGACTTTGACCAGGGCTATGAGAAGCTGCGCAAGCAGCGCTTAGCCTCACTCAAAGAAGCGGGCATGGTGACCGATGGTCATGAGTTACCACCATTGCATGATGAGGTTAGGCAGTGGGAGAAGCTAAATCCACAGGAAAAAGAGCGAGAAGCCCGTAAGATGGAACTTTACGCAGGCATGGTTGATAATCTCGATCATCATATAGGTCGGTTAATACGAATGTTGAAAGATATAGGCGAATATGAAAAAACCGTCATTGTCTTCATGAGTGATAATGGCGCCGCGGGAGAGGATTTCTATAACGATCCCAGGGATGACTTCCTGCAGTCCAAATATGATAACAGTCTGGAAAATATGGGAAGTCCCACCTCCTTTGTCTCCTATGGTCCCCCGTGGGCAGAGGCAGGGTCTGCCCCCTTTCGGTATTTTAAAGGATATACCTATGAGGGCGGTATTGTAGCCCCCATGATCATCAGGGCCCCAACAATGAAGAGGCGAGGAGAAATTTACGATGGTTTTGTCACTTTAACAGATCTGGCCCCAACCTTTTATGAGATTGCCGGCATATCATATCCTGATTCTCTGAATGGTTCTCCTATCCGGCCGTTGGTGGGTACATCGCTCACCCCGGTTCTTCAGGACAAAGTAAAAACAGCGAGCAGTGATAACTCATGGGTAATGGAACGCTCCGGACGCGTTTTAGTACGGAAGGACGACTGGAAACTGGTAAAACCACCTGGGAGTGAATGGGGCGATAAAACAAACTTTGAATTGTATAATCTCGCGCAGGATCCATCTGAGAAGCATAATGTGAAGGATAAGCATCCAGAGAAATTCCAAGAATTATTTGAGGAATGGGAGGAGTATAAAAAGGAAAATAAAGTAAGAGAAATGTTCTGACTATCTAACTTTTAACTCATTTTTATGACTCTTTTAAATCAAAAAAGCGCGAATCCAACAAAAAATCAGCTGCTACCTTATTTTTATATGGGAATGGCCCTAATATTAATGCTAATTGCCTTTGTTGGTTTCTGGCCTTCTTACTTTGGGGCCATTTTGCAGGGTGACGAGATGGGTCATTCTGAATAGTTTTAGTAAATTAAAAGGTTTAGATTACGCGTTTAGGGGTTAATCTTAAACAGCTAATGCATGTTTAATACGATTGATGGGTTGATCGTTTTGCCAATTGATGTACTGTAATAGCGTTACAGAGGCTACTTTGCTGATCAATCTAGCTCG
>NZ_JAMQKA010000068.1:0-28772 GCF_031569985.1 Aliifodinibius sp. S!AR15-10
AGTTTCGTAGATTGCAGGCGAGACATGAGGACCTCCTCTGATTTGTTAAACAGGATTACAGGAAAGAATGTAAGACGAATCCAGGGGATGGTCCCCTTTTTTTAACATAAAGCCTGAACCATTGTGCTGAACTTGTTTCAGTATCTCTTTCAGGATCTGGTAGAGCCTTTATCTTTGATATAGGCTCTCAACAGATCAGCGCTTAGTGCCACCACGAGATCTCCGACAGCTTTCGTAGATCCGGGATGACACAGAGATATTTCTTGGTTCTTTGCCATCTAATCTAACCGCTAAATACTTTACTCCCAATTAGATTTAGACAACAATGACAGATCAAGAGCGACTTACCAAGCTATTTGACTATGATTTCTGGGCTAACCATACCATTATGGATACCTTGGAGAAGAACAGTGAATTTGAAAAAAGAGAAAAATCACTCGGCCTGTTTTACCACATCATCGGTACGCACCAGCACTGGTACCGCAGGGTGACGGGGGAAGAGCTCTCCGGCATGGAGATATGGCCCCAGCTTGAGCTATCGGAGTGTAGTGCACATATTGAAGCCAACCACCAGCGCTGGATGGAGCTGCTGGAGAAGGAGCATGAGGAGCTGGATCAGCTGATTTCCTACCAAAACAGCAAGGGCGTGGAGTTCGAGACCATGCTCTCCGATATTATGCACCATCTTATCATTCACGGGCAGCATCATCGCTCACAGATAGCTATGCTGCTTCGGTTGTCGGAAATCGCTCCACCTGCCACCGATTTTATTTTTTACACAAGAGAACTGGATCATTAGCATATAAGTAGGTGCGACGCACTTGGGAAGTGCGTCGCACCTGGACTCAGGATTTTCCTATTAGCAATCTCTGGCCTGCTTTGTTAGATTAGGTCTTACTTTTTGAAAGATGTAACTCAATTCTCGCAGGAGGTTCCGACTCTGAGATATTTAGAAGAATTTTTAGCCGCTTTTTCCAGCTTTATGTGGGGTATGCCGCTCGTCATCCTTTTGGTTGGCGGTGGACTCTTCTTCATGATCTATTCTCGCTTTGCCCCCTTCAAGTATTTCAAGCACGCCCTTCATATCCTACGCGGCCGGTACGACAACCCGGATGATCCGGGCGACATTTCACATTTTGAGGCGCTTTCCAGTGCCCTGGCAGCTACCGTGGGAATGGGGAATATCAGTGGGGTGGCGGTTGCCATCTTTATGGGCGGTCCGGGCGCACTGTTTTGGATGTGGGTCAGTGCCTTTGTGGGTATGGCCACCAAGTTTTTTACCTGTACGCTGGCGATCCTTTTCCGGGGTCGCGACTCGGCTGGAGATATCCAGGGCGGCCCGATGTATGTGATTATGGAGGGCCTTGGCAAGAAGTGGAAACCGTTGGCCGTGCTCTTTGCCATTGCCGGCATGTTTGGCCCGCTGCCCATTTTCCAGGCCAACCAGCTGACACAGATTCTGCGCGATACCATCTACATCCCCCAGGGCTGGGTCACAATGAATGCCCATATGGGAGGCGACCTGATTACGGGGCTCGTGCTCGTGGTGCTGGTCTCTATCGTCATTTTTGGCGGGATTACGAGAATAGGGAAAGTAGCCTCGCGACTGGTGCCGACGATGGTCGTGATCTACGTCTGCTGCGTGCTGGCGATACTGGCTGTTCATATCCAGGAGATTCCCTATTACCTCTGGCTCATCGTTTCGGATGCCTTTACCGGGAAAACCGTTATGGGCGGCGCGGTTGGATCGCTCATTGTAATCGGCATTCAGCGCGGGGTATTTTCCAATGAGGCCGGGCTGGGGACAGAAGAGCTGGCCCACGGCGCTGCCAAAACCAAGGAGCCGGTACGTGAAGGACTCGTTGCCATGCTGGGGCCCTCCATTGACACGATTCTGACCTGCACCATGACAGCGCTGGCCATTTTGGTTACCGGCGTCTGGAAGTCGACTGAGGCCAATGGCGTAACGCTCACCCTCAACGCTTTCAACGAAGCGCTTCCCGAAGTGGGGACTTATCTACTGGTGATCTGCGTTGTTTGCTTTTCTATCAGTTCCATGCTGACCTATTCATACTACGGGACGAAGTGCCTGGGATTTTTGATCGGGGCAGAACGGCAACACTGGTACAACTATTTTTACGTAGTATCCATCATTTTCGGGACGGTTGCCTCCATCGATGCGGTGATCAACCTGATTGACGGCATGTTTGCCCTGATGGCGATCCCCACCATGATTTCAGCCCTTATCCTGGCGCCCAAAGCCAAAGAGGCCGCCCGGGATTACTTCTCCAGGATCGAAACATTCGAGGTTTTTGAGTAGCACCCTTTTTTTACCATATAGAAGATTAGTTATGTATCCTTCTATGGCATCAATAGCTCATTTAATTTAATAACCTGAACGAGATAAGAGATTCAGAAAAATTCATCCTGTAAGGTATCCCTCTCTCCGGCCTTTGAAATTTTTGTTGGTACAGTGACTGAAGCCGGCGCGTAAAGAAACCATTTTTGTTTGAGATACGCGCGGTTCAGCGGATCGTCTCCGACCACTGGCGGATTTCATCATTAAAAAAATGCCCCCCCTTCATTTTTACCATTAGCTCAGGTGCTTTTCTTCTTCGGAAAAGTTGATTTTACTGCAACTTCCGTTAAAACACTCCCGTAGCATTTTCCACCTTCAAATATAAACTTAACAGGGAGTTAGCTATGGATTATTTAAAGCCACGTCTGTATCCGGTTACAATTTTGTTGATGGGAGTAACCTTCTTGCCTGCAATGGTTCCAGTACAGGTCGATCTAAACAAACAGCTATTCAGTGCTATTCGGGAAGCTGACATGGATAGGATGACTACCCTTGTCATAAGTGGGGCGGATGTTCACACCGCTAAAGCCAATGGGTTTACCACGCTGATGGAAGCCGCGCGAATCGGCGACCGGGCTATTGTGGCATTTCTTCTTTCCCAGGGTATCGATGTAAATGCACAAAATGAAGCCGGGGCAACTGCACTGATGATTGCCGCCAAATATGGTCATACTCATACTATACAACAACTGCTGCAACACGGTGCTAACCCGTTGCTTACCAACAACTACGGAAACAGGGCCGTCAATTTTGCCTCTGCATATGGCAGGGTAGAGGCACATCGACTACTGCTGAAGGCTGAGCAGGATTTTGGAAAATTGTAACATGCAATACCGCATTCCTAACAAAGCCTTAATACCAAGTTCAAAGTTCGGTAACAATGAGGTGATATATTAGCATTCAAATCTGCCAAATCCCCTTGCGGCAGATCTCTTCCTTGATAATTCTACACTAAGCCCCGGCCAATCTAGCATCGGGGCTTTTTTATTGTGTTAACCTGAGTTTATCGTAAGAATTACTAAAATCTATAACTGTCGCGAGGAGGCTTTGTTTATAGCTGCCGGCACAACATTGAGGTCGACGCGGCGATCCATTTATTGTTTAGCCTCCAAGAGATTGCCCCGGAATGCTCGCGAAGGTAACTCGGGAAGTTATCCCGAGCTACGACGGTCATTCTTCCGATGGTCATTGAATCCCTTGCAATGACAGTTTTTATGTAGAACTGGGGTTGCGTTATGTTTCGGTGTCAGCATTCTGTTATATTGAACTGAATGAAGATTTAATTTCAACATTTCAGTGACAGCTTATGCCCGATATTATCTTAGGTATTGATCCTGGTTCAAGGAATACCGGCTATGCGATACTCACGGAAGAAAATGGCACGCTCAAGGCACTGCGGTGCGATACCATCCGCCTGGCGGATATTGACGAGCATTCGGAGCGACTTAAGGTGATCTATGACCGCATTTCAAAGCTTATCAAGTCATTCAATCCCACGTCCCTTGCCGTAGAGACGCCGGTGTATGGGGTCGATCCACTGGCGATGCTGAAACTGGGTCGCGCCCAGGCGGCCATCATGCTGGCCGGGGCCAATCACGATATCCCGATCACAGAGTATTACCCCAAAGAGGTCAAGAAGTCGATTACCGGCAATGGTAACGCCAGCAAACAGCAGGTGGCGTTTATGTTGAAAAAGACCGTCCGGTTGCCGAAGGAGGACCTCTCCAACGATGCCACCGATGCCCTGGGTGTGGCGTGGTGCCACCTGATGAAGATGAACAGTATTGCAAGTGGAATCCCCAAAGGGAAAAAGAAGCAGCATCAAAACCACAGCAAGTCGAGCTGGGCTGATTTTGTGGAGAAGAATCCGGATCGGGTAAGGGATTAATTTTAAAAATATTAAAATGTAAGGGGTACTGTGCACTGTGCCTTACAATAGAAATCTATTTTAAGAACGTTTATGATAGCATATCTAAAAGGATTATTAGCAACCAAAAAACAGGAATCCGCCATCATCGATATCAACGGTGTTGGTTATGAAGTCGAGATTTCAACCCAAACCTACCAGCAGCTTCCCAAAGAGGAGACCGAGGTGAAATTGCTGGTTTACCATCACATCACCGATAATGACCAGCGCCTGTTCGGTTTTGCTACTGCGGATGAGAAGGAGCTATTCGAGTTGCTGATAACGGTGAAGGGTGTGGGACCCAAGTTGGGGCTGACGATCCTTTCCGGGCTGCCAGCTTCACAAATTATTTCGTCACTGGCGCAGTCGGACACCGATGCTCTCAAGCAGATTACCGGCATTGGCAAAAAGACGGCCGAGCGAATGATCCTCGAGCTGAAGGACAAAATAGCAGACCTGTCGATGGGTCTTCCCGAGACAACGACAGATGGAGCAGGCGCCATCTCCGGGAATTTAAAGCAGGAGGCGGTATCGGCGCTGGAATCCCTGGGTTACAAGAAGCGGGATGCCGAGAAAGCGGTTACTGCGGCGGCCAACAATAACGGGTCGTTTGACGACTTGCAGCAGCTGGTAAAGGCTTCTCTCGCAATGTTGAACCGGTAGTGGAATTAAGAATTAGGAATTAAAAGATAACACAGAGATACGCGAAGCAGGCACAAAGGACCACAAAGTTTTTTCACTTTGCGAAACTTGGTGTCTTCTTTGGGGCGCTTTGTGCAATAGCTTTACAGGTCAGAATTATCTCAAAAAGGCCCCTATCTGGCGCAAGTTTACAACTTATGTCGTATATGCTGTCAACTGCTTTTTTTTGGTCCAAGTTGCAACCTTGGATCAGTAGTGAATGCTATTTTTAGAAAAGAGACCTTACCGGGAAAGATTTCTTCCCGATAGCCTTCGGGATCGAAATGACGACAACGGGATGAAACCGGATGTTGGTTGCTGCCCTTTTGTTTATTCCCCTATCTGACGCAAGTTTGCAACTTGTGCCTTACAAGCAGTCAGCTACTTCTTGGTCCAAGTTACAATACAAACTTGAACCAGTTGTGGGAGCTAACACGGGATGCCCTCCCGTGCCAGGTGCATCGCATATCTGTAAAGTACAATACTGTAACTCCTACTGTACCCCCGCTCCACCCTTACGGTACAACTCCCTTATTATTATAGTTATCGGCTGTCTGAAAAGGGTGCTCAGGATGTCTGATCCCAGCAATCAGATTCCATGATAAGTAGTGTCGGTCGGTATGATATTACCTGTCAGGAGTTGTGATATTACTTATCAGCCTGTCTGATATGCAGATATCACCCATTATGATATGCCTTATCGCAGCGAATGATATGGTATATCACACACCATGATAAGCCCTATCATACACCCTGGGGTTATAAGGACAGGGAGCTCGAGCCGTAAGGTTAGCAACGTTGGGTGGTAAAGGGTAGCCCGACCAACAAGTAAGGGAGCCAGGAGAACCCGGTTGTATCCCGCAGGATCTGGCAGCCTCGTTGGCAGACCTATTACCCGTTGGGAGGTAGTTGCACTGGCGACCTGAAGTTGCTGCATGGAACGGTCTCCCAACCCCAGTTTCGGAAATTGGTCATCAAAAGGGCGTTGGACACGGAGCGCCTGCGTTCTTCAGCCGCAGGGCAGCCTTTCGTTGAAACCACAGAGGACAGCCAACGGAACGGAGATGGCAATGGAAAGGACCTATTCAATTTAAGGAGAGCTTGTTGGGGCACGCTGCAGCGTGCCCCAACATTAACGTTGCCAACTGGTTTTGCTGGGGGGACCGGGATGGATGCCTGGAAATACCAGTATTTAAGTCACTTCAATAGATAACAATAACTTAACACCCCCTTATTTTATATTGAGCTGGTTGCTTCGTACTATTGGAGCGTAAAATTCAATAGGATATTTCTTATTTTATTGCCTTAATCTTAATAGATATTTTGACATAGTGGCTGACAAGCAAACCATTCTCATAGTCGATGATGAACAGGATCTGCTGGATCTGATAGAATATAACCTGAAAAAAGAGGGGTTCGATGTTCTGAAAGCTGAGGACGGCGAAGAAGGCATTGAAGTGGCCCGCCAGCATATGCCCAGCCTCGTACTGCTCGATATCATGATGCCGAAAATGGATGGGCTGGAAGTGGTAGAGGTAATGCGTGAAGATGAGGATCTGAAGCGTATCCCCATCATTTTTCTGACGGCCCGGGGCGACGAAAAGACGGAGGTCGAGGGCCTTGACAAGGGCGGTGACGATTATATCACCAAGCCGATCAGTACAACGAAGCTTATCTCTCGCATCAAAGCTGTGCTGCGCCGGTTTGAGGAAACCGAAGAAGAGGTTAATCGCCTGGATGTCCACGATATCACCATCGACAAAGATCGCTACATTGTGACGCGTGGTGAAGAGGAGGAGTTCCACCTTCCGCGTAAGGAGTTTGAGCTGTTATATTTCCTGGCAAGTCGCAAAGGCAAAGTGATGGACCGCCAAACCCTGCTTAACCACGTGTGGGGAGACAATATCTATGTCGTTGATCGCACGGTGGACGTGCACGTTAGGAAGATTCGCGAAAAGCTCGGTGATGAGTATATTGAAACCGTTAAAGGTGTAGGATATCGCTTTAAAGAATGAGGAAACAACCTTTCAGCCGGAGCTCCCGCCTGGCGTTTAGAGTGGCTATTTTTTCTGGCCTTCTTATCGGTGTGGCCAACTTGCTGATCAATGCCTATTACCTGCAGATGGAGTGGCTCTCCGCCACATCTGTGGCCCTTCTTTTGGCAATCTGTGCAGTGGCTGTTATTTATTTTGTGGTCAACAGGATGGAGTCAGACCGACTGGAGACGCTCAACTATATCTCGCGAAATATTGCAAGAAAGCGGTTTGAGGATTATGAGAACCTGAGTACAGATGGTCGCGATGAGCTCGATTACCTGATTAAGCAGTCGATCCGGGCCAGTAAAACCGTAGAACGGGAAATCCAGCGCCTGAACCGCATTGAAAACTACCGCAAGGAGTTTATCGGGGATATCTCCCATGAGCTGAAGACGCCCATCTTCGCTATCCAGGGGTTTATCGAAACACTGCTCAACGGTGCCATCGACGATACCGATGTGAATCGTCAGTTCCTTAAAAAGGCGATGCGCAATGTAAACCGGCTGATTTTCCTCACCAAAGACTTGATGGAGATTTCAAAGCTCGAAACCGGGGAGCTTAAATCCGAGGTACACAATATTCACCTGCGAGAGGTGGTCATGGATGTGACCGAGAGCCTGCAGTACAAGGCCAAAAAAGAGAATGTATCAATTTCAGTGGATGATTTTGACAAGAACCTGCTGGTTACGGCCGACCGAAATCAGATCAAACAGGTGCTGATCAACCTGATAGAGAATGCTATCAAATACAATAAGCCGGGGGGTTCGGTTATGGTGGGGATAAAACCATACACCGAGGATGAAAAGCGGGTGATAGTCTACGTCAAAGATACCGGCATCGGAATTGATCAGAAATACATTGACCGGGTAACCGAACGGTTCTTCCGCGTGGATAAATCACGGTCGCGAGAAAAAGGCGGCACCGGTCTGGGCCTGGCTATCGTAAAACATATAATGGAAGCACATGGAGAGCGATTTTTCATTGAGAGTACACCAAACGTTGGCTCCACATTCAGCTTCACGCTTACCAAAGTGGAAAGCACCCAGGCGGTTGTGTAGTCTTAGGCCTACCTTTACACCTCCTTCTGACTTTCAACCCAATCATTACACCTCCAACAGTTCAATATCTCATCTCAGAAATAATAATTCTCATCGTTAGGGGGCTTTGTGGATGGCCGATTATCTTGTATGTAATATCATCCAATTTCACATTCCCCATTTGAATCAGGATTTACAAGATTGAATGATTTCCAGGATTATTTCTTATATAAAAATTACATCCTGCAAATCCTCTAATCCTGTAAATTCCGGTTCAGATTTTTGTACGTGCTTTACTCTGCTTTTAATCTATCCGTCAACTCTGGTTTGCAAAATGGGCGAAGGTCAAATAAGTTCTATTTTTATATAAGATAGAATTTCTAGCGTTAATAGGGATTCAGTTCTTATCAGGGATACGAATTCTATCCAACTAACATAAAACTAACGGACTAGGTATATGACTAAACGTATTGCGCAATTTATAAGTGGTTCATTATTACTGGTGCTATTTTGTGCCTTTGTATTTACTCCTGGCGAGCGGAATAAAGAAGAGGCTTCGGCAGGTTGGATCTCGCTTTTTGACGGAGAGACCCTGAATGGGTGGATTCAGAAAAACGGGACAGCTAAATACCGGGTAGAAGATGGAGCGATTGTCGGAACTACAACTCCTGGAAGTCCCAACTCATTCCTCTGCACGTTTAATGAATTTGGTGATTTTGAACTGCGGTTTGAGGTGTTGCTGCATGACAATGAGCTCAATTCCGGTGTTCAAATTCGCTCCCAAACCCGGGAGCCTGAAGGTGATGCGGAATATGGACGCGTTAATGGTCCCCAGGTAGAGATTGAATCGAGCAGCACCGGCAGTCCTGAGGCAGGATACATTTATGAGGAAGCGGCCAGCGGTTGGCTGGTACCGGATGACGAACGCACCTATCACAAGGCATTCAAGGATGGGGAGTGGAACGAGTATCGTGTGGTGGCTGATGGCCCCCTCATCCAGGTGTGGATTAACGGGCAAAAAATTACAGATCTCTGGAATGAGGAGAGCTACATGTCCTATCCCCGGGGATTTATCGGGTTGCAGGTCCACTCCATCAGCAGGAATGAAGGGCCGTACGAAGTGGCCTGGAAAAATATCCGGATCAAACCACTGTAACTTGAGAAGGGGTATCTCTTTCCTTACCGATCCTAGGTATCTGCGTAACCAGCGGGAGCTGACTATTCCCGCAGATGGCGCAGAGTTCGCAGATTTAACCACGTGTTATCCGAATATCTATTTCTGAGATAAGACTAACTCAAAATAGTAACTGTCATCGCGAGGAGGCTTTTTTGCCCCTTTGAGCTTAACGATGAGATCGACGTGGCGATCTCCCTGTCCGTTTTCTGTTCAGTTGCCGGGAGATTGCCTCAAGAAAGTTTTCGGGATCCCGATGGTCGCTTAATTCCTCGCAATGACAGGTTTTATCTCGAACTGACGTAATTAAAAAAGCCCTCCTCCCGGAGGGCTTTGACAAAGTTGATATAGGTTCCGGCAGTTAGTTTTGCGTGCCGTAAAACCGTTCGCGGCTAATTTCGTCGCCGTCCCAGTGCTGTACGGCTACCTGCTCAATATCGACAGGATCATCGGTGCCTTTGAAGGTCACTGTCATGGTGGATTCAACGCTGGTGACGCCCGTATCTTCATTTGAGGTAACACCTTGCACTTCCAGGCCGTGAAACTCTTCCACGCTTCCAAAGAATTCATTTTCACGTTCCCGGTTGGTGTCTTTACCTTCCACTTCTGTCCCGTCTTCCAGCACCATCACAATGTCATCGGCATAATATTCTTCGAACGCTTCCATTGCGGTGCCGTTCCCAATGTGATCATAGATGTCGTTGATTTTATCGAGGTAACTCATAACATGAAATTATTTAATGTTGAACAATTCAGTTAGGGTTACATAACCAGTGATTAGAAAAATTCGTTTACGCTTACCCGATTTTTTTAAAAAGATATGCAGGACGAGAACAGCTGATATAAAGGGGACAACCGTGGCTGTCCCTTTTTAGGCTTTTGATTAGGTTGACTGCTCGTTTGGGTCAGGCTTATTGATACGTTTCAATTCAGTATCATAGGCAGTCAGTATATCTTTCAGTTGCTCGGTGGCCTCACGGGTAAGTTCTCCCTCGGCTCCATCGGTGATCCATCGCGCAGCTGAGATTAGGGCTGCCAGCTCATAGCTGTGAAGCGTAATCCTGTACTTTGTAGGCCTGATGCGTTCCAGGTGCATTGTTATGCGGGTGCGTGTTCTTTGATGTGGTCTACAATGCGTTCCAGTTCTTCTGCAAACATATCGTAGTCCTGCTGCATGCCGTTCAGGTATGCACTCCACCCAAGCGACATTTTGGCGAAATGAACCGCTTCCTGTATTTCCTCATCCGTTGCGCCGTGGAGTCGAGCCGCTTCAGTATGGAACAGCGTACAATAGCGGCATTTGGTCTCCGCATGGATCGCTAATCCCATTAGCTCTTTATACTTATTGGGAATAAGTGTTTCTCCCAATTCAAGGCTTTTGAATAATTCCCACTCATAGTCAAAATACGCGTCTGGAATCTGCTTGAAGAAACCGGGGACTAGCCCCAACATTTCTTTCATCTCTTTTTCTACTTCTGCTCTGGTGCGTGAAGTTGGCATAATAACCTCCCTTTACAATGTTATCTAACGTTGTGATTTGATCGCAAACAAGGGATGGCCATCTGAAATGAGACTTATATACAGAAAGAATATAAGTCTAATAATTTTAGTTATTTAAAGGGATATATTCCAGTTATTAAAGAGAATTATTTATTAATCAAAAACTACTGAGAATAAACACGTACTCAATCTAATTAATTTACGATAATGAGTGGGTGCTCTTTTTTATCTCAGGTCAATTCAGTTTTTAAATCCCCTACAATGGTTTAACCATAATGTTTTTGTAATACACACGGCTTTCCGGGTCGTGCCCCTGCAGCGCAAACGTACCGCTGGACAAGACGGCACCTTCACGGTCTACATTTTCTGGCTCGGTATATTCTACCATTGTCTTACCGTTCACTTTTATAGTGACCCTTTTTCCCTGCACTTTGATGTACATGGTGAACCACTCGTTATCGGGCACCGGGGCCTTGTTGATGTCATCATACCCATAAAGACTGGCCGTTTTACGTGGATCACTTTCATAGGTATTGTTGACCTGGGCTTCGTATCCATTGGATGGCCACCCGGTTTCTTGATAGGCGGTATGAAAATAGATACCAGAGTTTGAGCCTTTCGTGGTCATAATATCTGCCCTGAACTCAAAGTTTTTAAAATCATGATTGCTCACGGGACCTTGATAGAAAAGATGGGCACGCGGGCCGTGAGCCACAATTTTGTCCTCCTCAACAGAAAATGTTTCAGGATTTTCGCTGGCTTTCCAGCCCTCAAGTGTTTTTCCGTCAAAAAGTGAAATCCAATCTTCTCCCGATTGCTGTGCTAAGGCGGATGAAAACCCGGAGGCTAACAACCCAAGTGTGCAAACGATCAAAATAAAGTTTTCTAGTTTGTTTCTCATAAGAATAAACCAATAGGATTAATGGTAGTATGAAGTTACGATCAGATACATAACGCGCCTCAGATAATATTCTGGGATTAAATGTTAACTGCAAGATAAAAGTGGTGGAAGAATATCTGAGGCGTGTTCGCGGGTGTTATTGCAGCAGCATGGAGCGGCGTGCTGGTTCCTGCATGACCACATGGGCCGAACCCACAATGGCGAAAACTTTTGTCTACAGGTTACGGCCTGGATGATCAGGTCAGCATGGTGTTGATCTCTAAACTGGCTGGAATACCAGAATCAATTTGAATATTGAGCACCTGCAACGATTGTGCTGACGAACTAAATATTATTGAAAAAGTAGTAGCCCATCATGACGGCGGCAATCACCTTAAGGAGTGTTCCCGCTAAAAAGCCCACAAACGAACCAAAGGCCGATTTCATGGCATGGTCGGCCTCTTTACCTGAGACCAACTCCCCAATAAAGGCCCCGATGACAGGGCCGGCTACAAGACCGACAGGGGCAAAAAAACAGCCCAACAACCATTCCTATAGCACTTCCTGCAATTCCAAAGGCGGATCCCCCAAACTTCTTGGTCCCGTAGACCGGAATCACATTATCGAGGATCATAATACCCCCGACAATAGCAGCCCAAATCAACAGAAACTGCAGGCTAAAGGGGATCGGCGTTGTCAACTGCAACAGAAGCAGTCCCACGTAACTAATGGGCGGCCCCGGGATTACCGGCAGAAAAGAGCCAAAGAATCCGGCAAGGATGCATAAAATGCCAAGTGTTATCCAGATTAATTCCATGATGGTACCTATGTTTAAAACCAGTCTATCGGTAGCTTAATCTAATCAAATAAGAATAGAATAATATTACAGGTATAAAGACGTAACTTTTCCCCGTTAGTTACAATAGCTCTTTACCGTTTCAATATTCATTGTTTGCGTGGGTGGTGCGGTTTAATTATCATAAACGGCAACTCTTTTATATCTGTCGGACAGCAAATAGAATAAAATTCGTGAGTTAACATGGCTAATAGACAAACAGAAGCAACGATAGCCTCTCAGAAGAAAGATTTTTTTGGTCATCCCCGGGGACTATCCACATTATTCTTTACTGAATTGTGGGAGCGGTTCAGCTACTACGGCATGCGGGCTCTCCTGGTTCTTTTCATGACAGCCGAGGCGATTGGAAACAACCCGGGTCTCGGCTTTAGTGTTGGTAAAGCCACTGCGATTTACGGGCTGTACACCTTTTTTGTGTATGTGCTTTCCCTGCCCGGCGGGTGGGTGGCAGATCAGCTCTGGGGCCAGCGAAAAGCGGTATTTGTGGGCGGTTGTATTATCGCATCCGGTCACTTCAGCATGGCCATTCCAACTATTCCATTTTTCTACCTTGGCTTGGCACTGATCGTCATCGGAACCGGCCTGTTGAAACCGAATGTCAGCTCCATGGTGGGCGATCTCTATCCCGAAGGCGGGGCTCGTCGGGATGCCGGTTTTTCCATCTTTTATATGGGTATCAACTTTGGAGCTATTTTGGGGCCGCTGCTTTGTGGTCTGCTGGGAGAAGGCTACAACTGGCACTACGGTTTTTCCCTTGCAGGCATCGGGATGGTAGCTGGACTGATTTCCTACAAGATAGGGGGCAAGTTTCTTGGGGATGCCGGCGAACTTAAGATTGAAGACAGTCCGGAGCAGATCCAGAAACGGAGTCGACGCTTTTACGGCATTGTATCCGCAATTGCAGCGATAATTGTCATTTTCGGTTTCCTGGCCAGCTCCGGGGCTATCCAGATATCGCTTGAGACGTTGGCAGGTTACCTCGGTTCAGCGGCTGTAGTCATTACGATCGCATTTTTTGGATATATAATTTTCTTCGGTGGACATACCAAGGAGGAGCAGAAAAAGCTGGGAGTCATTTTCTGGCTGTTTATCCTTGCTGCCCTGTTCTGGAGTGGTTTCGAGCAGGCAGGCTCATCGCTTAACCTTTTTGCCCAGGATCTGACGGATCGCACCTTTGGTCCCAGCTCCTTTCTCGGCGGATACGGTTCAGCGCTTCTTACGTTGATTATTGCACTCCCGGTGGGATACACCGTTTATAGGGTATTCAAGCGGGACGATCTCTGGTCGCTTGCTAAATGGGTTATCGGGGTATCATCGGTAGGAATTTTGATCTTTCTTTATTGGCTTTTTCACCAAGTTGGCATCGGGTGGGAGACGCCCGCAAGCACACTGCAGCTTATTAATCCCACTTTTATCGTCATATTTGCCCCCATTTTCGGTTGGCTGTGGACCTGGCTGGCCACCAGGGATAAAAATCCCTCTATTCCGGTAAAATTTGGTTTGGGATTGCTGGGTCTCGCAGCAGGTTTCTTTGTTCTCTCCTGGGGTGCGGCCAACGCGAGCCCGGATGCCCCGGTCTCGGTATCCTGGCTGGTTGTAACCTACTTCCTGCATACGTGTGGTGAACTGGCTCTTTCTCCCGTTGGACTTTCATCCATGACCAAACTCGCTCCCAAATCCCGCGTAAGCCAGATGATGGGCGTATGGTTTGTGGCCGCAGCGCTGGGTAATCTTTTTGCCGGATTGGTTGCCGGTCAGCTTGAAACGCTGGCACCGAGCAGCCTCTTCTGGAGCGTAGCGATGATCGTAGGTGGTGGTGGCATCGTGGCCCTGCTTGCCAGTCCGGGCGTCAAAAAGCTGATGGGCGACGTGGAGTAGTAGTAACTGGTTATTTGCTATTTGTTGAACAGCCAACTGCATTATTGAGGTTAAACAAGTAGGCACTGAGATCCACAGAAAAGACCTTTGTGTCCCTTCGTGCTTTCTTTGTGAAACTTCGTGTAATAATTACCCAAAAGGCGTAAACCTATTCAAAAACAATCGTCCGGTTATTGTGGATAAAAACACGCTCCTCAAGAACCAGTTTTAGAGCTTTTGCCAGCACTACTTTTTCCACATCGCGACCGGCCTGTGCCATCTCTCCCGCTGTGTGAGTATGGTTAACCGGTATCGTGTCCTGGGCGATAATTGGTCCTTCATCCAGATCTTCCGTCACGAAGTGGGCTGTAGCTCCAATGATTTTGACTCCCCGTTCAAACGCCTGCCGGTAGGGGCTTGCTCCCGCAAACGCCGGCAAAAAAGAGTGATGGATATTCACAATCCGGTCGGTATAATTTTCTATAAACTCCGGGGTAAAGATGCGCATATATTTTGCGAGCACCAGATAGTCCGGAGCGTATCCCTCTATAATCTCGGAGACCTCCTGTTCGTGCTTTTCCCTGCTCATCCCCTCGTGACTGATATAATGAAAAGGGATATTGAACGATTCGGCCAGGGAGCGGAGCGTTTCATGGTTGCTTATTACCGCCTGTATGTCGGCTGAAAGCTCTCCATATTTATGCCTGAGTAGAAGGTCACCCATACAGTGGGGCTCCTTGGTAGCCATCATCACTACCTTGCGATTTCCCTTGTGTGTCAGGCGAATGTTGGCGGAGGTGGGTAGAGCATCTCGCAGATCCTGTTTAATCTGCCCGGAGTTGTCCGTCCCTTCAAATGCGGTGCGCATGAAGAAGTGATCGGTGGCAGCATCCACAAACTCCTGGTTGCTAATGATGTTGAGCCCGTGATCGTACAGGACCCCTGTAATTTTGTGAACCAATCCCTTCTCATCGGGACAATCAATCAATACTACTTCTTGTTCCATAATATTCGTGAAATTCAGTACTCAAATAAGGCGCATAAATTACGAGTATTGAGCACAACAGCAAGAAATAGTTTCATCAAAACCGGACTGCCAGCCCAAGACCGACAAAAGAGTTGCCGTTATTTAGATCATAGCCGGTATTAATGTCGAGTTGGAGAGCGTGGTCGACCATGCGAGTCAAACCCGCCTCCACAAAATGTTCGCTGTTTTGCTCCTTTAGAAATCCTGCATATCCGAAGTATCCCCCGTAATTGGTTTCGGGTATCGCAAACCCGGGGGTAAAAGTGATAGTGGTGATGGAAGTTTCCCCGGGTCCCAGCGTGTAGCCAAGGTTGGAGTTGAAAGTCCAGCAGCACCCTTCGGTGAGATCATAATCCGCAATCAGTTTTGCCGAGGGATGCCATCGGTCATCGGTAAATGGGGAATAACCGGCGGGAACAGAAACCGAGCCCATGCCAGACAATTGAAAGCACGAATCCTGCTGGTCCAGGAGATCAAATTTGAGTCCCAGGCCCGGATCGGGAACGCCTGTTTCGTTATCAAGGGGACGTGTCTCTATGATAAAAGAATTGACCTGTACCCGCATTTCAACGCCGGGGACCAAGCCGTGACGGAAAAGAACCTGCCCCAGGCTAAACTGGTCAACCGCCCCGCCTTCAAAGTACTCAAAACCGGATTCAAGGTATGTGATTTTGGGTTGCAGGATGTACGAGCCATCACCCAGACCCGGCCGATCGGGGACAAAATTTGGTTGTGCCCGGGTTGTTGTAAATGGTAACATTAAAAGAACAGAAAAGAGCGGTAATAGTGTGCGAACTTTCATAACTGAGAATAATTTCGGTCAATTTTCGATGAAGTTTCTTACACAATATTGCCAGGTAATAATTAATAAATAGCCCTGACTAGACGTTCCAAACACGTTATATTTTGAGCTATGGCACAACAGACCAAACAACCAGAAGCAACCACTGAGAAGCGAGAAATAACGCAAAAAGAACCGATCGCAGCCATCGCCACGCCGATCGGGGAGGGCGGTATTGCGGTAATTCGGGTCTCTGGGAAGAATGCGATCGCCCGGGTAAACGAGGCGTTCAAGGGTGTGGATCTAACAAAGAAGGAGAGCCATACGGTAAATTTTGGCAAGATCCTGGATAAGAATGATCAGGTTGTAGATGAAGTGCTGGCGACTCTATTTCACAGTCCACGATCTTACACGGGAGAAGAAACCGTTGAGATCTCCTGCCACGGGGGCGTACTCGTAACGCAGGCCGTGCTCGAGGCGGTGCTGGCGCTGGGCATCCGTTCAGCGGAACCCGGGGAGTTCACCCAGCGGGCTTTCCTCAACGGGAAGATGGAGCTCAGCCAGGCTGAGGCCGTAGCCGACCTGATTCACGCCAAAAGCCAGAAAGCGATGGACGCCGCCCACCAGCAGCTGGAGGGGCGGCTGGGTGAGCACATCAAGCAGTTTCGCCAGCAGATTATCGATGCCACTGCCATGGTGGAGCTGGAGCTCGATTTTATTGAGGAAGATGTGGAGTTTGCCAACAAAGAGCAGCTCAAGGAGCTACTGGAAGAGCTCGATGAGGAGATTTACAGCCTGCTGGCCACCTACGAAACCGGCCGGCTGGTGAAGCACGGCGTTCGAACGGTTTTTATTGGCCAGCCCAACGCGGGGAAGTCGACATTGCTGAATACATTGGTGGGGAAAGATCGCGCCATTGTCACCGACATCGCCGGCACCACCCGCGACACCATCGATGTAGACTGGAGCTACGACGGCCTCCTGTTCACCCTCACTGACACCGCCGGACTCCGGGATACGGATGACACTGTGGAAGCGGAGGGCGTCAAGCGCTCCCAAAAAGCGTTTTCTGAAGCCGATCTGGTGGTCTACCTGAAGGATCTCTCCAGGGAGCTGTCGCAGGAGGAGCGCAGAGAGATCGGACAGTTCCAGAAAAAAGCGGGAGATACCCCCTTCATCCTGATTGGTACCAAAAATGATATCGCCCGAGAAGTAGCTGACGAGCGCATGGAATACGATCTGAAGATTTCGGCGCTGGAGGGAGAACGGATTGAGGAACTCAAAAAGCTTATGAAGCAGCGGGCCCTGGAAAACAAGGATTACGACACCTCGAGCCTGCTGGTGACCTCGAGTCGGCACCGGGAGGCCCTGCTGAAGGCGCAGGAAGATGTCAAAAGTGCCATTCGGGCACTCGAGCAGGGAATGACGGGTGATTTCCTATCTATCGATCTGCGAGCGGCTTTGAAGGAGCTGGGTACCATCACCGGTGAAATCACCAACGAAGATGTTCTGGATAGTATCTTTTCGAGGTTCTGTATCGGTAAGTGAAGTAGTTTCCCCTTGTTGGTTTCATCGTTTACATCATGAATAAAAAATTTTAGCCAAATAAGTTCATCCTGTCCCTTAGGGTTTCCCAATCAAGAATTTCTGTAGAATTAAAAACATGAAGGTTAAAATGCTCCTTAGAAGAGTATTTGTCCCAATTCTCTGCAACTAGTTTTAAATTTTCAGCTGTTATTATTGCAATATCGGTATCAACTCCTGATTCAGCTTTCAATTTGATAGCATTATTTCTTGCAACTGGATCAATTTCTGCTGTTACAATAAGAAATGTGTTTACTCTTCTGCCATTCTCTCTTTCATTTCTGATATACCTTTTAAATTGCTTTAGATGACTATCTGGAAATTTATATGCTCCTCCATTTTTTTTGCTCTTATTATCCCATAGCAGAATAGATTTATCCTTTTCAAAAATAACTCCTCCATCTGCATGTTCATTTCCTGAAAACTCAATTAATGGAATATTCAGCTTGTTCTTAAAAAGATATCTAGTGCCTTCCTCAAAAGCGTTATCTATAAAATCATGATCTTTCACAATATTATTTGCAAGCAGACTATCAATATCTCTTTTGGCTAACTCTTCTAAATACTCATAATATTTTTGGCCTGTATCTTCCTCTGAATATTCCTTGATGACCAGTTTGGAGTAATAGTCTATCAACCTTTGAATCTTTTCATCCTTCCTGCCACTTACATTTAAACTAGGTATCTTAGAGCATATATCACTGAGTTCAGTAGTTGTGAGACATTCTAGAGCCTCACTGGGTTTAATATCTGCATGGATAATTCTTTCAATTAGCTCATCTTTAGTGCCATAGATATATAGGTTACTGCTCTTTAGAATCTCTTTGAGTTGTTTATTCTGTAACTGCTGGAGCAATCTTTGGTATTTATCTTCAATTAATTCTATACCCAAAAATGATTTAACGCCTGAAACTATTTCATCTGGAATAACACATATTCTTGCCTCTCCATCATCATAATTATTGCAATAGAATATGATACCAGCTTTTTGTAAATCATTGATTCCCCTAGAAATTTCAGTGTTGCTATGTACTTCTTTCTTTTCAGTTGGGAATAAGCCTATTTTAGCCTGGATTAAGTACTGATCCTTTTCAGTAATAGATAAATTCTTTCTTAACCTGGTAATCAGAGCTAACTCATCATTACTAATTCTCTCATCTTCTAGAGCTGTTTTTAAAACAACTGAAAATGTGTTTACTGTATCATCATCTATGTGCCTAAAGCTGTCTGAGTTTTTAGAAAGCTCTACAATTTCATTCTCCCTGTTAATAACAGCACTCCTTATTTCCTCCTCAGTACTGTAAAAATTAGGCTTAGATAGGATTGATCTGATAATAAAATTATATAACAGTTTATTTGCATAGGGGTCGTTATAATTATCAGCAATATACTTTTCTATTCTATTGCTAATATTTTCTGAATCTGATAGGGTATCAGCATTTGATTTTACTATCTCTCTATATTCCTCTTCATCCCTGTTAGATGGATAATCCTGAGTAAAACTTTTGATAATTCTCTCAAGATACATCTTGCTCATATATTCAACAGACTCCTCTATCTTCATGATGTAACCCCAAATTTGGTAAGACTTATAATGACATCCCTTAATCACATTAAATAAATAAAATTATTGAATTTAGGGAAACTTGTTTTTCATTAAGCACCTTTAAAGAAGGATTTTCTATTTAACCAAATTTATTTACATAATTCGAGTATCGAGGTTTAAAATAGGATAAAACAATAAAAATAGGATGCCGCCAAAAAGATGGGTAATGAACTCAGCAAAAATAATATTGTAGATATACTAGAGTCCTATTATCCAGAAAGATTCCAGAATCTCTCTCCCATAGATTTTGAGGGCTTAATTAAATTCTTATTACAGGAAAAGTATGCCAAAGCTGAATTAACAAAAGCCAGTGGAGATTTTGGTGCTGATGTAATTGCATATAGTCCTTCACAGGGAAAAATAATTTGTCAGGTAAAGAGATATAATAAAGGTAATAGGGTTGGAAATAAATATATAAATGACTGTATAGGTGCTATTGAATATTACAATGGCAATAAAGGATTAGTTATTACTACTTCCTCTTATACAAGATCTGCAAAGGAAATAGCTAATAGGGCAAATATTGAACTATGGAATTGGAATAAATTATCAGAAGAGATTTCAAAACACTTTTTTGAAGGAAAAGATTACTACAATTATTTCAACAAGGTAAAACAGAGTGATTTATCTCAAGAGACACTAAACATAAGCTTAGATAGAATAGAACAAGGTGGGGCTACAAAAGGAAATGCCTCTTATAATTGGATTTATATTACAATTGAAAATTTGACAAAAAAAATTATTGAAGTCTCAATTATTGATGTCAAGATTATTAATTCAAATAACCAGCAATTTAGTTTTGACCAATGGCATAAAGGTTATTTTTCATCTGGTGAAATATTTCCAAAAGCTAAGGTAGAAGCTAGCTTTAATGTATCCAAACAAAAGGCAGGCCAACTGAAAAGCGGTACTAGGGTATATTTAAAAGCAACTATTAATGATGAAAATCAATTATTCGAACTTGAATATCAAAAGGATAATCATAAGCAAAAACCCAATGGAGAAAAGTCAATTCAGAATTTAATCAAAGAAGATATAGGTGATAAATTAATATTAAAGTCACCTGTTTCAGGAGAATTTAACCAATGGGTTATTGGGACAAACGGTAAAGTTATTAACCCCTATGATAAAATAGCAGAGGTAGATGACATAGAATTAAAAGCTGGTTGTAGAGGTTATTTAAATGAAATTTGTGTGGAAAATCATACTTATATAAAAGCTGGAAAACCAATTATTATTTTAGATACAGAATTAAGTGATTCACTAGAAAAGAAAAATCAATCCAACTCAAATAGTAATAATGATTCAGATATCATAGCGATTTTAATAGCATTTGCTATAGTAATAATCACAATAATTCTAGTTATAGCCGCAAATAATTAAGAGCTGTATACAAGAATAATTGTATTCGCAGCACTATAATTAATAGTGCTTTTTGTTGCTAAATTAACACTTTTTCAAAGTATTAATTGCTATAAGTCTTTGATATTAAACACTTTACATATACTTCTTTACTTACTGTATCGGTAAGTGATTTCCCAAGGTGCGACGCACTTTGGAAGTGCGTCGCACCTGGCCACACCATCTCGTTCCGTACCTCTGGTGCGGAACGCTTGGCGCTAACCGCCGGTTACATAGCTTGAGTTGAACGCTGTGTCCGTGATGCTAACGCTTGTATTCCTTCAGTAACCCAAGCATTAAATTAGTCGCTATACCATAGAAAAGAGTTGTCAATTTTTCGTTTCTTTAGCCTCAACTCATAGCAAGTTGCAATTCCTGATTATTAACGTTCGGTTTTTGTGAAAAAAGCATTTCTATCACTAGCCATGGGCGGGTTTGGCATTGGGATGACAGAGTTTGTCATCATGGGTATTCTACCCGAGGTCGCCGCCGATCTTAAGATTACGATTCCACAAGCCGGGCACTTCATTTCAGCGTATGCCCTTGGTGTGGTCGTGGGCGCTCCGCTGCTGACCGCCTCGGGCAGCAAATGGCCCGCTCACAATGTACTGATGGCGCTGATGGGCTGGTTCATTATCTTCAATACGGCCTCGTCCTTTGCCAACAGCTATAACTCCATGCTCATCCTACGTTTTTTATCTGGATTGCCTCATGGAGCGTTCTTCGGTATTGGGGCGGTCGTAGCGGGAAAGTTGTCGAAGCCCGGCAAGGAAGCCCAGGGGATAGCCAACATGTTTACAGGGCTGACTGTGGCCAACGTAATCGGCGTGCCGATGGGAACCTGGCTGGGGCAAAATTACAGCTGGGGGATGGCATTCCTGTTCGTCGGGGTTGTGGGTGTCCTCACATTTATAGCTATTCTTCACTGGATGCCGGAGCTGGAGCCATCTTCTTCAAAAGGACTTATGCAGGATATGAAGGTATTTAAGCGCCCGCAGTTGTGGCTTGTATTTGCTCTTACCACCATCGGTACCGGCGGATTTTTTGCCTGGTACAGCTATATCGCCCCGCTTATCACCGAGGTGGCTGGCCACAACCAAAGCATTGTCTCCTATGCGATGATCCTGGCAGGTATCGGCATGACGATCGGTAACTTCGTTGGAGCCAAGATGACGGAGAAACTCACTCCCCTCTATGCTACGATGTTCGCCCTTGTCTTTATGGCAACGGCCCTGGTGACAAATACATTTTTAGCCCATGATAAAGTCGGGGTACTCGTTATGACATTCGTTATCGGCGTGATCGCCTTTTGTCTTTCCGCCCCGCTCCAGCTTATGATGATTAATAGTTCCAAAGAGAGCCAGATGCTGGGCTCATCACTTAACCAGAGTGCCTTTAATATTGGCAATGCTGCCGGCGCATATTTTGCTGGTCTGCCAATCGCTTTTGGCTATGGATTTACCTCTGCCGACCTAGTAGGTGCAGGGCTGGCATGTGCAGGTATTGTTATTGCAACGGGTATCCTCTTTTACAGGAAACGAGTGCTGAACATGGCGGTTCCAAAGACATGAATATTTTTGGGCTCTTTTTCGTTAAAGACTGACTCATTGTACATTGTGTAGAAAGCATGTTAAAGTGAATTAAGCCAGTAACATCATGAAGAAGTTGCCATTATTGCTCTCCGTTTTCGTGTTAATAGTCGCCTCATCACTTAAAGCGCAAGAAGATCGCCCTGAACTTGGCATCAACCTGGAGGGATACGAGTATCCCTATGAGGTAGAATTTTATGAGCTCCATACCCAGGGGCAACAGCTGGATATGGCGTTTATGTATGAACAAGCCGAAAATTCCAATGGCCGCACCGTGCTGATGTTTCACGGCAAGAACTTCAATGGCGCGTATTGGGAGCAGACGATGAACGCCTTGCTGGATGAAGGCTACAATGTGCTGGTCCCTGACCAGATCGGCTTCGGGAAGTCATCCAAGCCAGCCCATTACCATTATACTTTTCATCAACTGGCCCGGAATACCCAAAACCTGGTGGATTCGCTGGGCATTTCAACGGTAACAGTGCTCGGCCACTCCATGGGAGGAATGTTGGCCACCCGCTTTTCCCTGATGTATCCGGACGATGTAGAAAAGCTTATCCTGGAGAACCCGATCGGGTTGGAGGACTGGAAGACGAAGGTGCCCTACGCCGGGCTCGAGAACTGGTACCAAAGTTCGCTGAGCAGGACCTTTGAAGGGGTGAAAAGCTACATGATGAGCAGCTATTTTGACGGCCAGTGGGAGGAAAAGTATAACGAATGGGTATACCTGCTGACGGCCATGAGAGACAGTCCCGATTGGGAGCGCTATGCATGGAATTCGGCCCTGACCTACGATATGGTGTTTACCCAGCCGGTTGTCTATGAATTCAAAAACCTGGAGATGCCAACGGTGCTCATCATCGGTCAGCGCGACCGCACGGCGTTGGGCACAGGTTCAGTACCCGATTCCGTAGCTGCTACCATGGGCAACTATCCCAGGCTGGGCAAAGAAACAGCCGAGAAAATCCCGAACTCTACGCTCATAGAACTGAATGACATAGGTCATTTGCCTCATATCGAGGATTTTGACCTGTTTATCAGCAAACTGTTGCCGGCATTGAAGAAGTAGCTTTTAGCAGGAAGGTGCGACGCACTTTTGAAGTGCGTCGCACCTGGCACCTGGAAGAGCAATTCTTTTAAAACTTCTTATTACACAATATTGCTTGCTGTACCTATTTATTTAAGGACATAAAAAAGCCCGAATCCAAAAATGAATTCGGGCTTTCAGTCATCTAAACTGTGAAAAGCTAGAAGTAATACAGTAATTAACGTGCGCTAATTACCGCCATCCTCGGAACCAGAGCCGGCATCACTGTTTCCACCACCTTGTCCCTGCTGTGAACTACCTCCCTGATCTTGCGGTAGTTGTGGTACAGCCGAAGGCGATTGGGAAGGATTGTTCATATTATCCTGTACCGGTTGTTCAACACCACTCTGCTGTACAGCACTTTCCGTGGGACCTTCATTATCGATAGCAAAATTCGCTAAAACTGAGAGTACGAGCAGTGCACCGGCAAGTACAGAGGTCGATTTCGAGAGTAGATCAGCTGCACGTCGTGCGCCGAGTCCGCCACCGCCAGCCATTCCGCCGGCAATACCTCCGCCAGACAAACCCTGTCCCTGGCCAGGTTGCAGCAGTACTACGATAGTCAGCAGCACGCTTATGATAACAATAAGAGAAATTATTAAAGTATAGAGCATAATATCAGTTGTCTTTATTCAGAACCGTAAAAATAGGCAAAATCCTTTTCTATCACAACGGATAAGCGCGTTAAAATTTTGCATTCAGCCAAACGGTATTTTATTGTACTTTTAATGTTCAATTTAATCGTGATTTCAAACTGCCTATGAGCTTTCAGGAACTACTGGAGCAATTCACAACCACGGTAGATCTTTCATCCAATGTGACGATCCAGGTTATCGAATCGATCGCCATCATATTTGTCCTGTGGCTGATTCGGTTTATCGCCATCCGTATCGTCAATCGTAATATTGATGACACCGCCGTTCAGTACAAGTGGCGAAAGAATCTGACCTATTTTATCGTTTTCCTTGGGGCTTTTATTGTGGGGAGAATCTGGTTTGAGGGACTGCAATCTGTAGCCACATTCCTGGGCTTGCTCTCCGCCGGTCTGGCTATTGCGCTGCGCGATCCGGTCACCGATTTTGCGGGCTGGATCTTTATCATGTGGCGCCGCCCCTTTGATGTGGGAGACCGCATCCAGATTGGCGATACCAAGGGCGATGTGGTGGATACGCGCGTCTTCAAATTTACAGTGCTTGAAATAGGCAACTGGGTGCATGCCGACCAAAGTACCGGCCGGGTTATTCACATTCCGAATCATAAGATATTTACTGAATCCCTGGCTAACTACACCAGTGACTTTGAGTTTATCTGGAATGAGATTGAAGTGCTGGTGACCTTTGAGAGCAATTGGAAAAAAGCGAAGGAGATCCTCCAGCAAATTGCCGACAAGCACCTGCAGGATTCGGTAAAAGACGCTGAAAACCAGGTTAGGAGAGCCAGTAAATCCTACATGATTCATTACCGCTATCTTACACCCATCGTTTACACTGATGTGAAAGACAGCGGCGTGAACCTCACGGTCCGTCACCTCTCCAATCCGCGTCGGCGCAGAAGCCTGGGACAGTCGATCTGGGAGGATATACTCGATGCCTTTGACAAGGAGGATGACATTGAACTCGCATATCCCACAATGCGCATTTACAAGGAGGGGGAGTGAACAGGGCACAGTTTGTCAGTGAACAGTGACCATTGACTGACTGTCGAAGATATTTGATTTGAATGAGTAATGCGTGATGCGTATCTGTAACGCGAAGCGCTGCTTTGCGCAGAGTTTCGAAGCAGCGCTTCGAATTACGTTTCCACCACAGGTACTTCGGAGAAGGGAGGAATGGAGACCGGAAACCGGAAAAATTTTATAAAAGTCTAAATTGATTTGACAGCAGTAAACTAGAAAATATATTTCGCCTCCAGCCTCCAGCCTCCAGCCTCCAGCCTCCAGCCTCCAGCCTCCAGCCTCCAGCTACTTGGGAATCGGCTGAATGAGTTCCGGTCTGTTATTGTCGGTATCATTGACATCCTCTGTGACCCGGTTGACCGCCATTTCTGTTAGCTCGAGCGGTTTCAGAATATCAGAATCCGGTGTTAAGTCAATATCTTCTTCCCCAAGCCATTCCGAATAATCATCCCGCCTGATAATAACTGGCATACGATCGTCAACCGGTTGCACCAGGGCGTTGGCTACGGTGTTTATCAAGGCAAAAGAGTAAACATCACGCCCGCTTTTTGATTGCCATACGGTGTAGAGAGCGGCCAGTCCCATCACCTTATTGGAGAGCAGCCTGATATAGAAAGGAGTGCTCTGTTTTTCGCTGAATTTCCATTTATAAAAACCGTTGGCGGGTACGAGGCAGCGCCTCAGCTCGAAAGAATCAGCAAACAGATCATCGTCAAGCGATTCAACCGGAATGTTCAGGGTACTGAGCCCTTCTTTTTCCTCGTCCGCACCTTCCGGTATCATCCCCCACTGAAAATCGTAGATTTTTCGTTCTCCGTCTTCAAAGTAGATAACGGGTACACGGGTCCCCGGTGCAATGTTGTAGTTCGGTTCAAAATAGTCATCGCGTTTTGTTTGAACTCCGAAAATCTCTTCGACATTCTCTTTGGACGCATGCAGTACAAATCGGTCACTCATAAAAAAGTTTTATTCTTTTGGGATGAAATCCTACGTTAGAATTCTACAATTTATATTCAAAAAATAATGTTTCCAACCGATGAATATCTTTTATAATAGCCATGAACAGCGTCTGCGAGCAGGCTGGCGTCTTTTGCTGCAATTTTTGTTGATGCTGGCAATACTTTTGGGGGGACAACTTCTGCTAAACTTTGTTACCTCGAGCCCATCCTTTTTGCTGGGAAGAATTCCGAGTGCGCTTGCATTCATTCTGAGTACGTGGTTGGCTGTTCGTTATTTGGATAATCGCTCCTTCACTTCACTGGGTCTGAAGGTTAACAAAAAATGGTGGCGGGAGCTGGGCGTCGGTTTTGCTATGGGGGCTGTGGTAATGGGTGTCATTTTTTCCCTTCAACTGATTATGGGTTGGCTCAGTTTTACCGGCTACGGGTGGGAGAGGGCCTGGTCGGTAGTCTACCCGATTCCGCTGCTGGGATTTTTTGCAGGCATGATGCTGGTTGGGTTTTATGAGGAATTAATGTTTCGAGGATACCAGATTACCAATATGCTTGAAGGGTTTTCAGGCACAGGCAATAACTCCAGGATGCCCGTTATTTGGGCAATTCTGGGCTCCTCTATTATCTTTGGGATTCTGCACGCCGGAAATCCCAATGCCAGTGCCATATCCACCGTCAATATTATCCTTGCTGGGCTGGTCTTGGCGATGCCATACCTGATTACGGGAAGTCTTGCGCTTTCGGTGGGGCTGCACGCTGCATGGAACTTTTTCCAGGGGGGTATATTTGGATTTCCTGTTAGTGGTCGCGCAGTACGCAGTTCACTGCTGAGTGTGCAGGAGACAGGTCCGGATCTGTTCACGGGAGGGAGTTTTGGACCTGAGGCAGGCTTACTGGGAATATTGGGTCTGTTTCTGCTCGTATTGCTGATATACCAGTACACGCGTGGCGTCGGATATTCCTTTTCATTGCATGACAATTTTAAGTAATGAATACGTTATCAAAGTGGAAGTGTATGTGAGCAAAGCATATAAGTTTTGTATATTCTTGCGTGCTGATCGCCCGTTTGCTTTTGAAGCGGGCTGAACTGAGTAAATGTTAACCAAACTAAGAAGGTGAGTACTTTGACATTCGATGAGATGAATCTGAGCCCTGAACTGATGAATGGGCTTCGAGATGTGAACTACCAAGAACCAACTCAGATACAGGAATCGTTAATTCCACTGGCATTAGAGGGAAAAGATATCCTGGTCAAATCAGAAGAGAGCGAGAAGGGAAAATATGGATCTTTTATCGTTCCCGCCCTTGAGAAACTGACAAAAACGGAAGAGGAAAAGGGCACACAAATTCTGGTATTGACGCCTCATCACGATGATGCCCAAAAGATTGATGAACTATTTTGGGCCATGGGATATCATGCACAGGTAGATTGTGCTACGGTAGGAATAGAAGGCGATTGGGATGAGCAGGAAAAAGCAATCAGTGATGGTGTACAAGTGTTGGTTGCTAATCCGGGCCGACTTCTCGAAATTCTCCAGGAAAACCGTTTTGTCTTCCGCGGTTTGGAACTTCTCGTTCTGGATAGGATTGAAGACCTTATTTCGCTTGACCTCGTATCCAAACTCAAGGATATCAAGAAGAGGTTAATTAGCGATTACCAGGTTCTGGGTTATGCTGATGAATTCAATGACGATGTAAAATCTCTGGTTGATGATTTCATGGAGGAGCCGGAGGTCGTCGGCTTTGAAAAGGTGCGGTCCAACGGCCAACTTACGACAGAACCGCCGGAATTGAGCAGCCAGCTGAAACAGGGGTACATCAAGGTGCCCAACCGGATGAAGATTACTACCCTAATGGCTCATATCGATTCCACCCCAACCGACAAGTGTGCCATTTTTACGGCCTCTAAAAGGGGAACGGATCGCCTGTATCGCGTGCTGCGCAAGCGGAATTATTCTGCAACCAGCCTCCATGGCAAACTGTCTGATGACAAGCGATCGCAGCGTTTTTCCAACTTCGCCAACGGCGATGTCCAGTTCCTGCTCGTAGCTGATATCTCAGCCGCAGATCTTCAGCTGGATAAAGTTGAGCAGGTGATTAACTATGATGTGCCCAATGATCCTGACGAGTATCGATATCGCGCTGGGTTGGTTGGTGAAGGCAAGGCCGGACGCATTGTATCACTGGTTTCCAAGCAGGACCGAAGTGACATCAATCAGCTGAAAAATGAGTTGGGTGAGGCCCCAAGTGAATTGCCGCTGCCGGACGAAGTGAAGAAAAAGCTTGAGGAACGGCGCAAGAAGAATAAGAGCAAAAATAAGAATAGAAGTAAAAGCCGTGGTCGTAGCAAGAGTAAGCAAAAACGTGGCAGCAGGGGCAATAAAAGGCAAAAAAGTGACGATATGGAATTGCCAAAACCCAGTTATGATAAGCTGAGTGGAGGCCGTACTGGGAATAACGATGAAGAAAAGGGCGTGCTGGACTTCTTCAAGAAGCTCTTTACTTCATAGTATTCAATATATTCAATCCTGATTATTTGACCGTCCGATCGCTTGTTGGCGCTCGGACGGTTTTTTTATGGCAAATCATAAAGCGGGACCATGTGAAACGGTTTAATCTAAATTACTCAAAGAATTGCGTTTCATTGAACTGTTTATAAGGGGCCTTTGCAGAACCCCTTGTTTTGGGGATTTTTCCCAAAACCGATAGGTTTAATCGAACATCGCCAATTTTTAACTCAAATGGAATCTTTTTATGTCGGATAAGCGCCATCAGCTCAGTAT
>NZ_JAMQKA010000069.1:0-28504 GCF_031569985.1 Aliifodinibius sp. S!AR15-10
AGCTGACGCTGGTCGGGAGTTAGTTCTATCGTTGGGGCAACATTCATGAGCGTTTAATTGAGGGTTGGAGGGAATATACGATGTCCCCAGCTAATAATTACTATAATTTTTGAAATTAAGTACTAGTGAATTATTCCGACCGTTAACTAATTCGAGATACTGCTCCATTTCTGGCAAACTATTGAAGGCAGGGAATGTCTGTTCAGACTAGATACAGGACTATAATGAGCAGATAATTTCTCGGTGAATAATCCAGGTTAAAACTATCATCAAGAGTTGATTAGCCTACAGGCAACTCCTATAGTTCCATACAAATTAATGCCAAGAGTGTGTAAAATTTGTAACAAAAACCAAAACTTATGTAATATCCTCCAGGCAGAGTTTTGGCATCTTTAATGCGAAGTTCGCATTAAAGATATAAAGAGTATGTCCGAAGCCGGAAAAGTAACGTTCAACAATAGTACCAGCCGGGAATTCAGTAAAACGGTAAAACAGCGGGTTGATCAATATTTTGAAACGCATGATCTCTCCAAGCATGCAAACCTGCAGATGGTCGTAAAAACCATTGTGTTGCTGACCCTGTATTTTGGCTCCTATGCTTTGATTATTTCAGGACAGCTTTCCCTGTTGGCGATGTGGGTGTTAACTTTTTTGATGGGTATCGGGATGGCCGGGATAGGTTTCTCAGTATCGCACGATGCTCTGCACGGGGCCTATTCTTCCAACAAGCACATCAACCGCGCCCTGGGATTTACTTTCGATCTACTGGGGGCGAACGGGTATATCTGGAAGATAACTCACAACATTATCCACCATACCTATACTAACATTCACGGGCACGACGAAGATCTGGAAGTGGCCGGGTTTATCCGGCTTTCTCCGCACTCTGAGCACAAACCTATCCATCGCGTGCAACACATATTGGCCTTTTTTGCCTACAGCCTTGCTACAATTTTCTGGGTGTTTGTGAAGGATTACAAGCATTTCCTGAAAACAAATATCGGTCCATATGAAAATAAAAGTCACCCAGTGAGCGAATGGATTATCCTGTTTGTTACCAAAGCTATCTACTATACCTACATCTTGGTCCTGCCAATGTTTCTGCTCAATATTACCTGGGTTCACCTTCTGATTGGGTTCGTAACGCTTCACCTGACGGCCGGACTCATACTCGGCGTTATCTTTCAGCTTGCCCACGTCGTGGAGGGGACCGACCACCCGGAGCCGGATGAAGAGAATATGATTGACGAGCACTGGATGATTCACGAGATGGTGACTACCAATAATTTTGCGCGTGACAATAAACCGTTGTGCTGGTTTGTCGGCGGGCTGAATTTCCAGATTGAGCATCACCTTTTCCCGAGAATATGCAGCGTTCATTACCCGGCGATCAGTCACATTGTAGAGCAGACGGCCAATGAGTTTGACATTCCCTACAATCAGCACGATACGTTCTTTAAAGCTGTGGCGTCTCATTATCGCACGCTCAAAAAATTCGGGGACCCCAATTTTACCTATTCTGAAGTTTGTATATGAGATATGTGTAACGTTTTTCTGGGTTTATGTAGGGCTTCCTCAGGCGAGTGCTAAGTCATTATTTACCAATACCTTGGGAGACTAAATTAGCGATTCAAATGCAAGGTTTTTCCGCTATTTCCCAAAATACCTTGCATTTGATACGGTTGTGATAAACATTATGATTCTTAAAGATAAAAAATCATAACCGGTTAAAAGGGGTGTTCATTTTTTCGATGAGGAAAAAACGAACCAAAAAACTCACCATAAAATCCCAGATATTGTTCTATTAAAACTTCATTCAGGCTCCTGCTTATCAACGTTGGGAGACGTTGTTGGCACCGAAAGCAGGGATTTTCTGGACTTAGGGGCTGCCGATGGAGTTGGGCTTAACCCTCCGGCCTATGGATTTGTGAGCCGTCTCGGGCAAACGCAGCGAAGGCGTTAAGAAAGAAACCATGCGAGAAATTTCGGTATATGCGGAGAGAGTGGAAAACCTCCATCTTTCGGGAGGGCTGCTAACGGGAACATATGGGTTTCTTTTATCCCGTACAGCTGTCGGGACAGGCGAAGAAATCCCAGCCGGTGATTTTTGGGTGACCAGTTCTTTAGTCCCGACTACTGTCGGCGGTTTGTTCACACAAAAAGGAACACCTCTTGAACGGGGAAAAGCTTTTACTTTTTGAGGATGCCCTATGTAACTATAAATTACCGCCCATAGGGTACATTAACCTGAATCAGATAATGTTAACAAATGGATTTGAAAATGGATAAGCACGATAAAAACCGAAAGAAAAAATCTTCTTCACCTAAAAAGTCTAACCCCAAGGGGATGAAAGACAAAGATCCCAAAAAGGAAGAAAAGAAAGTTGAAAAATAGGTAGGCTTATATATTTAGTTGTTTCTATTTTCTTTTCGTCGAATCTCTGTTTATTCAGAGGTTCGATTTTTTTAAGTGTTTTCTCCTCAAAGTTATTATGTCCGGAGCCTTTTCAAAATTTTTTGAATTCAATCACCTTTTCGTCCTTGAATTACCTGGAGTAAGAGGGCTATCACAGCAAGAACTAGTAATATATGTATTATGCCTCCCCCACTGTTTGAAATGAATCCAACGATCCAGCCAATTATTAATATGATGGCCAGGATATTGAGTACATTTCTCATGATATGCCCCCCTAGGATTGCGTTACCAAATCGATCAATTTACCCATTCCCTGGTGAATATCCCCATTCAAGTCTACCCGGATGATTCTCCTGCTGTGAGTCAACATGAGGGTAAAATCGCCATCCGCCTGGGCACGTTTGAATATGCCAAATGAGTAATTTTTGCCCGGTACATTCATCTCAACCACATCGTCAGCGGTCAATTGAATAAACAATCCAGTATTCGGGCCTCCTTTATGGTACTGGCCCGTTGAATGCAAAAAACGGGGTCCGTAAGCAACGGTTGTTGCCCGTTTAAGCCGTTGCTGGAGGATCGTCCTGAACTTTTGTAGTAGCTTATTGGTACGGGGTTCCTCCGGGAGAAAGGCCTGGATGGCAAGATAATCTCCCACATGTTCCGCATCCATAAATGTATCCAGCAACCCTGTCGCATTTTTGAATTTGTTACGATAGGTGAAAAAGGCAAGCTGGTCCTCTGTTATCGTAGGAACCATCTTGGCCAAGGCTCCTTCCTTTTCAAATTTGCTTAGAATTTGACTGGTGCGCTGTTTACTTTCCCGTACATTCGGTTGATCGAATGGATTTATGCCGATAACAGCACTGGCCGCCGCTACAGCCATTTGCCAGCGGTAACACTCCCCGGCGATGTCTAATTTGTCTTCTAATGTAATAGTGACAAGGGGATAACCGGCCGCCTTTAACTCATGTAGCTTCTCCGTTACTTCAGGCTGATGTTCATCGTAGAGATGCAGATGCACAAACAGCCGGTCGTGCCGGTAATATGAGGGATTGAGCAGTGCTTCCCCGGTTATTGGTAAAATGCCTTTGCCTTCCTTGCCTGTGCTTATAGCAATCAACTGTTCAAGCCACATGCCGAAAGCTGAGAGCGAATCGGGAAGTACAAGCGTCAGCTTATTCCAAGTTTGATGGGCCATTTCACCCATAATGGCCCCCAGTTGAAGGGCAGAGTTTTCCGGGGGAAAGTTATGCGTTTGACAGGACTGCTGCATCCAGATGGCCCGTTCTAACAGGGCTTCCACATCAAGCTCCATCAATGCTGCGGGTACTATTCCTGCATAGGAAAGTGCTGAGTAGTGTTCACTAATACCTTCGAAATTCAAAAATGTATGCCGGTAATGTAACGCTTGGGCTTTCTCAACCAGCGGGGTGCCAGGATCTGTGATCGCCACAAAGTGGCTGCCTGCTTTCTTACCTTCATTCGCTTTCACTTTTTTATAAAAATAATCTCCAAGGGCGTTCGTCTCTGCTGTTACTCCTGATTTGTCAGTAATGATGAAGAGCGTCTTCTTAAGGGGCACTTCCCGCTCAACCGCTTGAATCGTGGCAGGATCAGTGGTATCAATTAAAGTGAGCTCCAGTCCGTTTTTACCAGTTTCAAAAGTGCGTTCGAAAACCTGCGGAGCCAAGCTGCTGCCACCCATACCCATCACGACCACATGGGTAAACCTAGCAGCCTGTACTTCCCGAACGAATTGCAGAATCTGTGGGACTTCTGAAGCCATTTTGGTGGCGATATCCAGCCAGCCCAGGGAGTTGGAAATCATTTGCGTTGATTTTTCGTCATCTTTCCACAGGGTTGCATCTCTGTTCCATATTCGTTCATTGATCTGTTCCTCTTCCATAGAACGGAGTCTCTTTTCTATAGTACCTGCAAAAGAGCCGAGTTCATACTCCATCTCATTTATTACTGCTTTCATCTGCCAGAGATTAATTAAGGTGAACAGGCAAGATGGGTACTTTTAGCCGGACAAACATTATACACTCTCTTCAAAGAGTTACATATATCACAGATCCTCGAGATTCTTTCTTCTTTTTTCTTTCAGTTCTTTAAAATAGGTGGGCGTAAGACCGGTGATTTTTTTAAACTGATTAGACAGGTGGGCCACACTGCTATAGTGTAATTTATGGGCGATCTCGGTCAGGGTTAACTCATCATATAACAGAAGCTCCTTGGCTCTTTCAATTTTGTGCATAATAATATAATGCTGGATGGTGATCCCCTTCACTTCCGAGAAGGTGTTGGACAGGTAGGTATAATCGTATCCCAGCTTTTTACTGATATAATCCGAATCATTTACTTTTGGAACTTCATCCTCGTAGTGGATCATTTCCACAATCACACTTTTTATTTTTTCAACCAGGATATTCTTTTTATCGTCTAGGAGTTCAAGTCCGGCTTTTTTCAGGTTCTTTGCAAATGTTTCCAGCTGTTCTTCTGTAATGTCATCTTGGATTTCTACCATGCCAAGATCGACAGATACACAGTCTATTCCGAGCTTTTTTAACTCTTCCTTGACCAGCATCTTGCATCGCAGGCTTACCATATATTTAATATACAGTTTCATGATGTGTCATTCTTTAAATCTTGAGCAAGAAAAATAAGGAAGGAGATTATATATATATGGCTACTCCAATTAATGCCTGCTTATTTACATCAAAGTCAGGCTCTTCCTATCTTTAGCTTAAACAACTATAATATGTTTCCTCATAATCATATTATTGAATATGATCTAATTTCATGCCACATATCTTTACAGCCTTATAAGTCTAAAATTAAATATTTCACTCTTATTTGTTGACTGGTAAATACATCTGTTTTGCGAGTAAATATTCATTAAGATAGATTTGTAGAAGTCTCAAAGAGTTTTATAGGTGAAGTTGCACTTGTCATTGCTTCATCGGGAATCAGTGATATATGTAAGCCTTTTGTGCTATAATATAACACTTGCGGGGTGTAAAATAGCGATCTTTTGTTAACAGTAATACATACAAACAAAAGAGCCTACAATGACCCCGACCAGACAAATGAATCGTTTTCTTTTGTCCTCACTTATTCCTGGCTTCATTGTAATAGCCGCAATGGGAATGGAACGCTTCACCCGAGGCCCGGATATCTCGCTGCAATCATACTCAGGCCAATGTAATGCTACCATCCTAAATATTCTAAACATTAATTAACTCTATTAATATCATGGACTCAAGAAAAGCATTATTTGCCTTACTAGCCGGGGCCGCACTTACCACAGTAATTGGAATCTTGTTGACTCCCTACAAAGACTCATTCAGACGAAAGACAATTGCTGACAAAGGCAAGGACTCTCCAGATGCTGCAGAAGGGCTAATAAAAGAATCGGTTACCAATGGTAAAGCCCAAATAAGGAAAATGGATGAAGATGCTGACCGAATGGTTAATGAAGGGGGAAAAGTGGTATAAATTATGAAAACGGTTTTAAAGTGTTTGGGAATCGCGACCAACTCTTACCTCCAAAAAAGTTCTCAGTGATAGAGACGCTATAAAAATGCTATCCAGAATGCGCGAACAGAAATGTTACAAAGCGGAACCAACTAAATATGAAATCTTATAATCCCAATACAGTAAAAAAAATAGCTTTAATAATCGTGATTTTTTTAGTGGTTGCAGTTGTTTTTTTAACAGGCTGTAACAGCCTGGACCCGCAGATATAAAATGTTCAACCTGCAGTAATTTTAACCAACAATGAGTTGGAACAGGCTACCCGGTTAGACCTGGCCTATATCAGCCAATATCCTAAAGAAACAGCAGGCAGATTTGCCGCCAACGACTTAACGATCATAGCCTTCAAGGCCCGCATGGCCAATGAAACGGCTGAGGTGAAGGCCTCCTACGAAAAGCAACTGGCCCAACTAGAGCAAAAGAACAGCGACATGAAAAAGAAACTAGCTAATTATAGAGGCGAAGGAAAAGAGCAGTGGGAAACCTTTAAGGTTGAGTTTAGTCAAACGATGGAATCAGATGGTAATGCTCTTGATGATTTAACGGTAAAATTCTAACAATAAAAACTATAGAATTATGGGAAATCAACTTTGGTTCATAGCAGCAATCTTAATTGTAGTTTGGGGGATCTGTTTAATTGGATTTGGGATGGGCAGCTTCGTACATATTCTGCTTGGTTTGGCATGCGTGGCAATAATATTGAGACTGGAAGAGCCCATTTTTAGATCCACCACGTAGCTCAACTTCCCGAATCCCCAAAGGAGAGAACTAATCTCTGTCCTTTTTATTTAAGCCTTACAGAAAATTAAGGGAAAAAACTTCACATCGGCCAAAAGATTGGCACCAAGATGATGACCAGCGTCCACAACGTTAATTCAAGCGGGAAGCCAACCTTGAAAAAATCCGTAAACCGGTAATTGCCGGGGCCATAGACCATAAGATTCGTCTGATACCCGATGGGTGTAATTAGAGACATGGAGGCCACCAGGGTAATAGCAATAAACAGGCCGCGGGCTTCAACCCCCTGGGTTTCGGCAACGGATAAGGCGATCGGAAACATTAGGGCTACCGCGCCGTTATTGGTAATTATTTCAGTGAGCAGGCCCGTGACAATAACAACCCCGGCCAATACTGTCCGGTGGCCGTAAGCGCTGGTAAGATCCACCATCCACCTTGCAATGAGTTCGGCCGTTCCGCTTACCTCCATAGCTTTGCCCAGACCAATAGCGGCACCAATCACAATTAAGACAGTCCAGTCTACGGATTTACGAGCTTCACCAGCTTTAATAACATTAAAACTCAACAATACCGCCACTCCCAAGATACCGGCCAAGGCTATGTGTACTAATCCTGTGGCGACCAGCGATACAATGCCCACCAACACGGCCACCGAAATATACAGGTCTTTACCCTCAGAGCGGTGCTCTTCAATGCTTGTTTCTGCCCCGGATGCTTCGCCCCCGGCCGCACTGGTTAGGAAAAAATCCTTGGTGTCCTCATAGGCCTCGCGAAATCCAAGCCTTGTATCAAGCAGTAATACATCGCCGGGATGCAGCACAAACGATCCAAGAGGCTGGTCAACACGTCTTCCTCTCCTGCGCACGCCAGTTACGGCGGCTCCGAACCGTTCCAAGAGCTTGGCTTCTTCTACAGTGGATCCCACCAGCGGCGAACCTTCTTTTACAACCACTTGGTGAAGCTCCCGTTCTGGTTTTTCTTCCTGTTCAATATCTCTCGGGGGATGATGAATAACCTGCAACCCGGAATAATCGGCCAAGTCGGGCAGTTTGGCCGCAATACCACCCTTGGCGGCATACAAAAGATGGTCGCCCCGGCGGAGTTTCTCGTCTTTTGGTACAGGGGCTATTTCACGATCCCTGCGATTAATACGGGAGAGATAAAAACCCTGGAATTCACCTAAATTTGTGTCTTTTATAGTTTCTCCGATTACATCTGCTCCCTCTGTTACCTCAATCTCTACCAACAGATTCCGTCTCCGCTCCTCTTCGTACCGGATATCCCTTCGGGCCGGCGTCAACAGGGGGGAAATGAAAATGAGATACAACAGTCCAACCACGGCACAGGGGACGCCGACCCAAGCCAGCTCAAAAAAGGAAAGCCCCTCAAATCCGTGACTTTGCAATAGCCCATGGGTAATCAGGTTTGTACTGGTCCCAATTAATGTGCAGAGTCCTCCAAAAATAGCGGCAAAAGAGAGGGGCATAAGTAGTTTTGAGACAATAATATTGTTTTTCAGAGCCCATCGCCGGATTGTAGGAATACCCATCGCTACAACAGGAGTGTTATTTAAAAATGCAGAATACAGTGACACACTGGGGCACAACCGAAGCAATATTCGCTGGATACTGCGGGTCTCTCGTCCCAAAATAAAGGAACTGGCCCGGTCCAGTGCGCCGCTTTCTCGCATCGCCGCCGATACCACGTATAGGCTGCCCAGCGCAATTATTGTAGTATTTGCAAATCCCTGAAAAGCCTGTTCAAGGCTGAGGACTCCACTGATTGTGAGAACTGCCAGGGCCGTCAATAAGATAGCATCCGGGCTCCACAGGTCAATTGCCAACCCAATAAAAGCAAATAATAACACACCAAAAATTAACAGCTGTTCGAATCCCATATGGAATAGACAAGATTATAGTTTCTAGACGAACAGCTTTCTATTATTAATTCTGTCGCTGCTCTTCGATAGATTGGGCTCGCTTGCTTTTTAAGAGAAAGCCGAGCACCAGTCCTGATGCAAAGCCTATTGCACCGGTAAGGAAAAGTAGCACGACCAGTGACATTTCTGCAGTAAAGCCAAGAAAGTGTGCTTGAACGGATGCTGTATTTTGTACCACCAGCAATACCAGGACCAGAGTTAGAACCAAAACAATTGCCAACTTTAATTTTTTCATAGTTTATTTCCTACTCTTAGTACCAAGATTACTCCGACTTTCAATCAGCTGGTCAAATGTATCAATATAATTTAGGCGGAATATGAGAAACAACAAATAAAACTGTACTCAACTCAGGGGGGTAGTAATCGAAGAAAATCTTTTAATTTGATTATAACAACTCGACTTGTACCTCGGGTAAGACTACAATAAGATATAACCCGTGTTTGATCTAGCCATCTTGGCAGAAAGAAGTACTATAATATTTCTCAATCACGATGAAAGTGTATAGTAGATTAAGTAATAATGTGTTCTTCAAAAATCCTAAAATTACATTGTAGAAGTAATTCTTTATATCTCATATTTGTAGTCTCGAAAATTCATTGTTCATTTAAATATTGTTGGCAAGACTTAGTTACCTAGTTGTTACCTAATCGTTACCAATTAGGGTCATTTCGGGCCGTAAGAAGTACGAGATGGCAGCAAACGGGAAAACAATTAAAATCGGCCTAAGTCGTTGCACAGCAAGTGCTGAACGCACGTGCCCGAGTGGCGGAATTGATAGACGCGAGGGCCCTTCCTCTCCCAGCCTTATTTACCCATATCTTCGAGTACTCTTTCGGCAAATAAAGGAAGGGAGTTACCGAAGTTCATCACTACCGTCTCCAAATCCTCGCCTCGTTTTTGAGCTATCCTGGAAAGCTTGGTCATAAATACCGCCGGTCTCATAGAATACAGGATGAGTAGATAGTCTTGAGGATGAACGGCTTTTACGTTCCATTTTTCAGGTGTTCATCACCAAAATATTTTAGGTTAAAGGTAATGATCATATCCAGTTTTTCTCGAACGGCCGCCGCAACTACATGGCGACCTTCTCATCATTAGTCATCAAGGGTATTGCGTTTCCATCGCTTCCATTTCAGAAGCATTCAGGGAAGATGAATCTATCCGATGTTCCATAATTAAGTAGATACTTTATGCAATTGGTGTACAATGAATGCACAATATAAACGCTATATAAATTTCATTACCCTTAATAATGTAGGATTTTAATAGTTTTAAGGTAGTAGCTTACTCTAGGGATTTTCAAAATAAGCAGAAGACAAGATTATGAGTGTGGTAATATATTCGGCTTATGAGCTATAGAGCCCTATTTTGAGATAGGTGTACCCACCGATGTACCCCCTGAAATTACCACTGGTGAAGGAGGTTAACTTTTTAGCAAAACTTATCATGTTACCATATAATATCATGGAAGAAGCACAGGGTTAACTGGGGATTATTATACAAAGTTTTTCGAATAAATTATTTTACATTCTTCATCCAGTCCCGGGTCTGTCGATCAATAGATATTTCAAAAAAGTCTTTCAGCTTCTCTAATTTCTCGGGATTTACCTGCAAGGCTACTTTCCGACCATCTTTGATCTTCTCCACCAAACCGGCATGGCGGAGCTCCTTTAAATGAAGTGATAGTGAGGACTTGGAGATGCCCAGGTCTTCTTTTAGTTCTCCAAAGTCGCAGGTTGGCTCTTCCAGGCAACAATCCTCTTCCTTGTTTACCATACAACAGGTGTGTACGCGGCGAATCAGTCGCTTGAGAATCGCAAGTCGTTTAGGATGTCCCAACGCTTTAAAAGCAACGTCAAGTGATTGGCTCATGGTAATAAATTATTTATCCTTACCCACAAGTTTAAAAGTTTTAAATTATTCAAACAATTTAATTATACAACGAAAACCATCTTTTATAGAATCTGATTACAAAGATATATCTATGAATTCTATTAACAGATATCAGTCCTTAATAATTGGACTTGCAGTTATTATAGGTTTGCTGATTGGACAAACAGAAATGGTGGCAAAGTATGCCGATTATGTTATTGTTCCCTTTTTAATGCTCATGCTTTATGGGTTATTTCTCAACATTCCCCTTAGAGATTTGCTAAAAAGCTTTTCCCATCGAAAGTTCTTTTCGGCCAACATAGTTGTCAATTTTATATGGACACCCATCTTTGCTTATCTGTTGGGATATCTTCTCCTTCAAAGTCATCTAAGCCTCTGGATAGGGTTTGTCATGTTGATGGTGACTCCCTGCACTGACTGGTATTTGATATTTACTGGTATCGCAAAAGGAAATGTCCCTCTGAGTACTTCCGTACTGCCGCTGAACTTAATTTTGCAGATCATTATGCTACCTGTTTATCTGATGATTTTTTTCGGGGAATCCAGCACGGTTGATTTAAATATCTTGTTTGAAAGTATCGTTTTGGTGCTGTTAGTACCATTCTTAGCAGCACAGGCCACTAAGTTGTTGTTGGATAAACTGGACAAATTAGAATTGTTGGAAGCTACGTTGTTGCCTTTTTTTGATGTAACTCAGGTCATTTTTCTGGGATTAGCCATCATGGCCATGTTCGCTTCTCAGGGAGAGTACCTGACCCAAAATCTTCAAGTAGTTTTTATTCTTCTCATTCCCCTTATGATATTCTTTGTCGGAAATTTTTTTGTGGGCCGTATTGCCGGTAACATTTTGAATTTCAATTATGAGGACACGACCAGTTTAAATTTAACCACACTGGCCAGGAATTCTCCCATTGCATTGGCTATTGCCTTAACGGCTTTTCCTGATAATCCTCTAATAGCTTTAGCTCTGGTCATTGGGCCCCTGATAGAATTACCTGTTTTAGCTTTGGTATCCCGGATACTATTAAGAATTAAAAGGAGAACCTTGTGAAGATATAAACCAATCGGTTTTTCACATCTTACAATCCGGACATTTTTTTGAAAGTATTTGCCGCATATAGAGAGGTTTCCATCATACTCTCTCTTTCAAGGGGATGACAAATTGATCCCTATCAATCGAAGCAAATTTGATGCGACCGATGCTCGATTTCCATTGATTGGCTTGGTGATTATGATGTATTAACCCAGGGAAGGCATCGGAATGTACTTTACCTGTAAAGCTTGACTACCCTGACAGAACTCTATATGTTTTATTGTTTAATAATAATTAAACAATAATTTTTATGTCTTCCCTCACTAAAAACTTATTTGTCAGAAAAGGAACACTTTACGGCCTCCTCGGGACCCTGCTGATGTCAATTATCATGCTTATCGGCATGGGCAGCGGCCTGAGCCCGATTCCTGAACCCATCCCCGCAGCTATTGCCAAAGGGATTCTGGGGAATGCTCCACCACCAGTCATTATGGGATTCGCCATCCTCTCACATTTTGGCTACGGCGCTGTATGGGGAGTGGTACTGTTTAACTGGATAAAAGAAGATGGAACAATATGGCACGGTCTGGGCTGGGGCCTCATGCTGTGGCTGATCATGGAACTGATCGTGCTTCCGCTGCTCGGCTGGGGCGTTTTCGGCTCCGCCATCACCCCCAAAATTGCCGTGGCTACCCTGGTGCTGCACCTGATTTACGGAGGCACGCTGGGCTGGGGACTTGCACGACTTGAAACGTAATGACCTATTAATTTAAATCTTTTATCTGCTATGTCTGACAACCGACCATTAGCTTGTGATCTTTCGGCCATTGACGATGAAGAACGAGCATTCCATAAAGAAAATGGCGAGCAACTGTTTGGCTCAATTGAAGAGATTAAAGAGTTGCCCGACGGATACGCATTTGGGCTTCCTGCAGAAACAGCCACCATTGAACGGGCCGGGGCCTTCATAGCCCGCGAGCGGCTGTGCTGCCCGTTCTTCCATTTCACTGTTGAAGTGACGCCTGATCATGGACCCGTCTGGCTACATCTGACCGGAGACGAGGAGGTCAAGCAGTATATTGCCAATAATGTCGTCTCCCAAATGGAATAAACACGGGACTGATCGATTAGGCGCTGACTGACACAACATGGTAGGTTTCGCCCCCTTTGGACTGGGAATGCAGTTCCGGGTCATTAAATCCGCCTTCTTCAAACAAGGCGGCCACCTCATCTTTTCGATAGAGGTTCTGAAAGACCTCTCGGTTTTCAGTGACGGCGGAACCTTTGCTCTCCATTAGCTGAGTGGAAACAGGTAACCGCTGTAGAAATGGAGGCGGCCGCCCTGTATGCCTTTGCTGAGACTCGGCAGCAACCGGTAGTTTGCTTCGCCCACCTGACCAACACCATGGCCCGGGAGGCCGGAGACTTTGAAAAAGGACTGGAAAACGGGAGTATTGCTTCACTGGAACTCGCAGAAAAAGTTATCAAGAATATTGACAGATAGCATTCCGCTAAGTTAACTGCACATATGAGGCCGGGCTCGACAATAACCTGAACGACGGTCTGGTCTGGGGTCTGCTGACAGGTGCTACTTTCGACTGGTTCGGGATTAATACGGCGGTATTTGCGATCGGTGTTTTGACCAGATTTAGGATTAGGACGGATATAGCCTTTCCTGTAGTTTTTTCTTATCTAAGGCCATTAATAGAAAATGGCCCAATAATCTATGATCTTTTGATTCTAAACTTCAAACGTTTACGAACAAATAGGTTATGTTCAAAAAATTACTGCAAACAGACGAATCCAAGACCACTATTCTTATTCGCCTGATGGTTGGCACGGTGTTTCTTTCCGAAGGAATCCAAAAATTTCTTTATCCTGCACAGCGAGGCGTCGGGCGGTTTGAAGGCATGGGGTTTCCCGTACCGGAGTTCTTCGGCAATTTTGTCGGTGTGTTTGAAATCCTGGCCGGGATACTGATCCTGATTGGACTTTTAACTCGAACCGGAGCGTTAACAACTTTTGTCATTATGACGGTGGCGATTGTGGTAACAAAAATCCCCATTGCGTTTGGGGAAAGTTTCGGACCGTTTGTAGTGCGGGATCTCAGCACCTATGGCTTTTGGAGCATGGCCCACGAGATACGCACTGATTGGGCCATGTGGCTGGGAAGCTTGTTCCTCTTCATAAAAGGCGGCGGCAAATGGTCAATTGATTTAAGGTGGTATAAAGCGAACGAGTAAATGCAGAACGAACTCAAACGAGACCTGAAAACGCCGGGTGCCATCCTGATGGGACTCGGTTCTATCGTAGGCACGGGTATTTTTGTAAGTATTGCTATCGCCACGCAGGTAGCCGGGAATGGAATTATCATTGCCGTTATCATTGCCGGGGCTCTTGCCATCTTTAATGGATTAAGCAGTGCCCAGCTTGCGGCCGCTCATCCGGTAAGCGGAGGAACGTATGAATACGGGTATCGTTTCCTGGGATCCTATTTCGGTTTTACAGCCGGATGGATGTTTCTGATTGCCAAATCTGCCTCGGCGGCAACAGCCGTTTTGGGATGTGTGGGCTACTTGTTTTATGCATTTGGTATCACTGCCGGTAACTGGTTCATTGTTGGTGCAGGCCTGCTAATACTTTTGATGATGACATTCCTGGTTTCGGGTGGAATAAGCCGAAGCAACCGAGCCAACAAAATAATTGTCTTTGTAACCCTTCTGGGACTTGCGGCGCTTGTAGTCGTGGGACTCTTTTCAAACGGCATTCCAACGCGACCGATTACCGATGCATTTACGAACACATCCGGATCGTCCATATTATATGCATCGGCGCTCATGTTTGTCGCCTATACCGGCTATGGACGTATCGCCACGCTGGGTGAGGAAGTTAGCGAGCCCCGTACTACTATCCCGAAAGCCATAATTCTGGCCATGGTATTCATCGTAATACTATATCTGGCCGTTTCGCTCACAGCTCTGCAAGTGATGGGAGCCGAATCGTTTGGTCAGACCGTGGAAGGAGAAGCCGCCCCGTTGATGATGGTTGCGCAGGCATTATCTGTACCGGTAATCGGTCCGGTCATAACCTTTGCCGCCATTACCGCCATGCTGGGCGTATTACTTAATCTTCTACTTGGCCTTTCGCGGGTGATGCTGAGTATGGCCCGGCGACGAGATTTACCTGGCATTTTATCCAAGGTAAATCTCAATACTCAAAGTCCGGCCATGGCCGTATGGGTAACCGGGGCAATAATAGGAGTCCTGGTATTAAGTGGGGATGTCGTATTCACCTGGTCGTTCAGCGCCTTTACCGTTCTCATCTACTACGCGATCACCAACTTGTCAGCATTACTAATGCCAGCCGACCTGCGACTCTATCCCCGCTGGATTCCGGCTTCAGGCTTGTTCGGTTGCCTGTTTCTGGCTTTTTGGATTGAACCTACCTTTTGGATTAGCGGGCTCTTGCTGCTTGGTGTGGGACTCGTTTGGCATACCATTGCCAGGAGAATTAAATCCGGCAAGGCCCAATGAGCTTGGTATCCTGATCCATTTCTATACTGTCCTTCCTTTTGGTGACACTTTCGTCTGGTAAATGGAGCACTTAAGTGGTTTTATGATGACTTCCGGAAAGGTATCAGCATTCCCACTCGGTCCCGGTACTCCCGGTATTTCTCGCCGTGGTACCGGATCAGATCCCGCTCTTCAAACCATATGCCAACAAAAATGTAGCCGGTGGTGGCTATGGCAAATATCAGGTGGCCAAGAGTCATTTGAGGCGTAGCCCAGAAGGCGATGATAAATCCCAGCATAATCGGATGGCGCACATACTTGTACATGCCGGGCTCCTGGAACTCAAGAGGCGTAATCTCGTCTCCTTTCAAATACAGCCAGACCTGCCGCAGTCCGAACAGGTCTAAGTGGTTGATCATAAAGGTTGCAATCAATACGATCACCCAGCCCAGCCAAAAAAGACCGTTTATCAAACCGGACCACAATCCGGTTTCAACACTCCAGATAACTTCCGTAAGTGGACGCCACTGCCAGTACAGCAGAATCAAAATGAGACTGCTGAACAGCACGTACGTGCTCCGCTCCACGTGTGAAGGGATGATCTTGGTCCACCATTTTTTAAATCCGTCCCTTGCCATTACCGAATGCTGGACGGCAAACAACCCCAGCAGCAGTACATTGATCCCCAATGCCTGCCACAGAGTAGCTGATTCGGGGCCGCTGTTGATCGTTTTGGCTACCCCAAAATCACCGACAAAAACAATGGCATAAAGAAAAGAACCCAAGAAAACGAGATAAGAAAATATGCCGTAGATGAAAGAAAGAATACGTCCAAACATAATAGGTACCTCACTGTTTATGATTAGATTTCGTATAAAATTTTATTGTTCAGCTATAAAACCTTGTGCCTCACGGATACCGGCTCTATTAGAGTCTTGTGCATTGGCCAACAATCTTTCATAATATTTCCCCGCCGCTTGCTTTTTGCCGGCTGCTTTGGCCGCCCGCGCGGCCCCCAGCAGTGTGTTATAACGCCCGGGCCAGATCTCGTCGGATGCCTTATATGCTTCAAGAGCCTCTGCGGGACGCTCGAGTTTCATGAGCAGATTACCCAAGGCTTCATTGGGCGGCAGCAGGGCGCCGGGTGTTACCGGATGCTTTTCGATCTTGTCCTCCAGTTCGGCAGCTGAATGCAGTAGATCCACCGCCTTTTCATTTTGGTTTTGTGCATGAGCTATCCAGCCGGCCAGTATGCGGCGGTCGATTTCGATATAGGTAGCCATATCGTCAGCTCCACTGGCTTTTGCTCCATTTCTGAGGTCCCCGAGCTTTTGTTCAGACTCGCTCGCAGCCTCAATATTACCGGTATGGACCGCTCCCAGGCCGCGCGCAAACCAGGTGAGTCCCTCTGCCCAGGGCGATGCATTCCACGGCAGGTATTCTGGAGACCGCGGTTCAAGTTTGGCGGCCTTATTCCATTTTTGCCTTTCAACCGCCAACCGTGCTGGTATGGCGGCGATATGATAGGAAGCAACAAAAGATGCCTGATGCGGTTCTTTGCTTAAACCTCTTTCTGCGGCAGATTCGGCTTTTTCATCTTCACCCCGCTGCAAATAGGCATAGACCAGATAATCTATGGCATGGAGGTAATGATGAGAGATGGATCCGTTGACCGGATAATTGAGTGCAGCATCGGCAGATTTCAGGTTCCAGTCAATGACTTCCAACCAGTCGCCCAGGCGCACATAAATATGGGTGGGCATGTGCAGGGCATGGGGAACCGCCGGGGCGATCTTCCCATAAGCCTCCACGATGTCCAGCGCATTCTCGGCCCGGCCGTCGACGTCGGTGGCATGAATGGTATAATGTATCGCTCCGGGGTGCGAGGGAATCCGCTCGTAAATCTCCCGCAGAACTGCTTCGGCCTCATCATGAAACGGATCCCTGTTATCAGCCCGCTGCGCGATCGCCAGGCGTGTCAAACCATACAATGCGGCGATATCCACGTCCTCAGGATAGGCTTCATAAGCGCTTTCCACGGCATCGGCCCAGCGGTGGATGCGTGTCCAGAAGTCGGCAGTTTGGGGCTCATGGAAAAATGCCGCCGTAGATTCAACAAGGAGTCTTCCCCTCTCTGAATCGGCAAACTCAAGGGCTTTATTAATCGTCTGCCAGCCCTGCCGGAGATCTTCCTCACTCGGCCGGGTGCCCCAGAGCGGCTGGAACAGGGTCGTAGCCACACCCCAGTAGGCCATCGCACATTCCGGATCGGCCTGCGTAATCTCCCTGAAGTCGTCCCGGGCTGCCGCGTACATCATATTATGCAGCATGGCCAGTGCGCGGTTGAAATCAGCCTGAACCTCCTCTTCGCAGGATACTTCAAAATCAACATGGCCATAGTCCTGCGACTGGGCATTAAGCTGACAAAAAGGAATTGCAAGTAATACTATCGTAATACACAAAAATGATGATGAATTTTGGTGAATCCGCATACTGACCTCCATTGGTTTTTCAGTTAAGTGAAAGATTATTCTGCAATCCAGCGGCCGTCCCGGTATGTGCCCTCCTGAAAGGTCGCCCGCCCGTTATTTTCATCAATAAAGTAGCCCGCCTCGTAGACCAGCCTGCGGCCTTCATCTTCGAGCAGATGAATTGCTTCGGGTTCGACTGCTCTCTCATAGGGATCATATACCGTTCCTTCCACCTCCACCGTTTCCAGGAAATGCTGCTGGAGAAAGCTTTGCGGAATATTGACGACAAAGTAAAACGATCCGTCTTCGGTATAAACACCTATAGTGTAATCGGCGCCCCGGTGGGTGGTGGGACAGAGCGAGCCAACTACGGCGCAATCAAATCCCGACAGCTTGCCGGTGACGGTATAGGTACCATCAGACTCCTGAACATGGTCATGGAGTTCGGAATCGGCTTCATGTTCGGGATTGCATCCGAGAATTATCAAGCATAGAGCGGCAATCATACAGGGTAAGGTTTTCTTTAGTCTGAAATACATCGTAATCCTCCATTTTTATTGAAATGAACTATTCTTCATGAAAAGAGTGAAACGTAGATCCGCCTTATGCTTTCTGGCCTGTCAGGACGATTGTATGGGCGCCAAGCCCTTTTGCGGCCTTCCGGGTGCTCTCATTTGCGCTGCGGTCAAAGTAGTCCAGGCGGTCAATGACAGTTACGTTTTCGAATCCGGCGGAGCGAATCAGATCGAGATACACTTCCACCGGTTCGGCTCCTACGATGCATTCTGCCCAGAGCTGGGCGTTGGATTTCGATTTTTCGGAAACCGGCTTAGACAGAACAATGTCGGATATCTGGATACGGCCGCCCAGTTTGAGAATGCGGTGAATCTCCTTAAATGCTTTTTCCTTGTCGGGCACCAGATTGATTACACCGTTGCTGGTTACCACGTCAGCCGAGGCATTATCCAGCGGGATATCGACGGCCTGTCCTTCGATGATGCGGATATGATCCACCTCTGCCTTTTCAATATTTTCCCTGGCTTTCCGGATCATGGCGGGGGTGATGTCAATCCCGATAACCTCTCCTTCGGGTCCGGTCTTGATTCCTGCAATAAGCACGTCCACCCCGGATCCCGAGCCAATATCGACAACTGTATCCCCCGGTTTTATAACCTCGGCCAAAAACGGATATCCCACCCCGGCAAATGGCTCAATGGCAGAGGCCGGAATCGCATTTAGTTCTTCTTCAGGATATCCAATATTAAGGCAAGAATTCCGACCGGTCGGGAAGTGAAACTCCTTGTTCGGACAGGTGGCAACTTCATCATACATTTCCTGTACAGCATTTTGTACTTCTTGCTCGTCTAATTTGGTTGTTGTAGAGCTCATAGCAGTAACCTCATCACTTTTCATTAGGGGTTTTGTTATTTCACCCGTAATGTAATGGCAGACTCTTCCCTTGATCTTCCGGTTTTCTTCCGGGTTTAGTTAGTCGCTATTTCAATTGCTTATTTGGGGAGGGCTAGTACACCAATGCGACTGAATTATATAGATAGAAAGGGATCACGGATTGAATTAAGTGGCGATATCGAGCATTCAGTCTTCGGCTGGTCAGTATCAGTTTTGAGGAGGTATACTTTCAACCGATGGCTAACAACTAATAACAGATAACCAGTTAACTAACAACCAACTTGTCCTGCTGCTCAACCATGCGTTCCAGATAGTGGGCTACGGGGGAATGGGTTGTTTCCGGGACCGCCTCCTGCAGTATTTGATAGGATTTTTCCCTGAATTCATCAGCGCGATCCCGTTTCTCTTCGGTAATACAAAGACTGGATTCGATCATGCTGGCGATCGCTTTCCCAATAGGATTATCGGTTTTCTCTGCAAGCTGGGATACGGCATCTCCACATTCACGCGCACGATCAAGTTGGCCGGTATGAAGGTAGTAGTAGGCCATCCATGGATAAAGTTCCAGGGCGCAGGCGCCACATGCTCCCGTTTCATCCAGCAATGCTTCGCTTTCTTCTATCATTTTACCGGTCTGTTTGGTATCACCAGCCTCAATCCGGTTCCAGATACCGACCCCGTAAAGCCGCTGCAGGCAGTGATCCTTTACAGCGGCCTGGTTCGCATAAGTAAGCCCGTCCTGAATGGCCTGCCATCCGAGTTCGCAGGCTCCCATCAGCGTATGAAGCACGCTTTTACGGGCCAGCGAATAGGCCATCCCGGCAGGCGATCCCACCTGTTCGTGCAGCTCGAGACTCGCGGCCAGCTCTTCGACAGCCCGGTGCCGTTGCCCTCTCCACAGGTGCATGGTGCCCAGCGCGTAGTGACAGACAGCGACACAGCGCAGATCCCCCATTTCCGAAGCCTGCTCGGCTATCTGTTCCATGAAAGAACGTGCACGCTGCAGCGGCTGGTCACCCGATACATGATACTCCCACAGGCAGAGATGGGCGTCCGTGGCGACTACAATTTCCGGTGACCAGCCGTGGTACTGCCGGTCCATTTCGTACTTGAGCCCTTCTTCCCAGCGGCCGAGTGGCAGGCAGGTCATCGCAAGGATTTCACGCGCCTGCGAGGCCTCGACCTTTGCATCCACTTTTTCAGCCAGTTGGAGTGCTTGTTTTGCAACGTCGTATGCCTCTTCGAGCTGGTTTAAATGCCACAGGTGGAGTGCTTTTGTTATCAAAACACGAGCCTTGGCACGAGCGTCATCCCCGACAAGATCAAAAGCCTTCTCCAGATATTTCTCCGAGCGATCGATCTCGGTACGAAATATGGCAACCACGGCCATCTTTCGATACAGTTCTACCAGGTCCGTGTTGTCTGGATCAATTTTTTCAGCAATTGATATCGCTTCTTCATAGGCGTCATAGCTCATCTCAAGTTTTCCACAGGCTCGATAGACATCGCCTATCCGTTCCAAAATTTCTCTCTTCAGCCTATTGGCCTTCTCGATTTCAAGGTTGTCGAGCACTTCACACGCCTCCCGGTATCGCTGCAGGGCGTCTTCATGGGCATAGGCACTTTCAGCTCTTTCTCCTGACTTAATCAAAAATTGTGCTCCTTTGAGCATATCACCGGCTCCCAGGTAATGCCATGCTATCTGCTCAACCGGTGGTTCTTTAGCGTCTGTCGATATCTTCAATAGTCGGTCGGCCACCTGTCTGTGAAGGGTTTTACGTCGGGCCTGAGAAATGGACGAGTAAATAGCCTCCTGGACAAGAGCGTGACGAAAGGAATAATCAAGCCCCTTCTCTTCAAGCAGGCGTTCCCTGACAACTTCTTCAAGAGCAGTAAAAAGTTCCTGGTTTGCACCTTGATGGTCACCACTCCATACATACGCCAGAAGCTCATAGGGAACCTGGCGGCCGATCACTGCAGCGATATACAAGAGATGATGGGCTGGGGGAGAAAGTTTATCAAGTTTTCGGTCGACCAATTTATGCAAGGAGGAAGGAATGTTTTTTGAAGCCGGAGACTCTGGTATCTTCTCGGAACGCTCGTTCTCCCGCGGGAAACCTGTATTTCCTTTTTCCCTGTAATGCTGCAGCAGTTCAAGCGCATATAAGGGATTCCCTTCGGAAAGCTGATAAATTTGCGCTGCTGTATCCGCCCCGATGATGTCATCTTCGGCATACTGTTGAAGCAGGCCTATATGTTCCTCATAGGTGAGCGGAGCGAGTTCGATCATATCCACCGAAGGCTCTTCTATATTTCTAATAAACTCTGGTTCCGGCTCTCCTTCTTCTTTTCTTAATGTGGTGACAATCAGGATAGGTAACCGCTCCAGATGTCGGATCAAGTAGGAAAATAGTTCCCGGCTACCCTGGTCTGCCGCATGGAGGTCTTCAAGTATTACAACGCAATACTCCTCCTGACTAAGCTTTGCGAAAAGACGTTGCACCCGGGCAAAAAGGTGTCCTTTGGCTGCCAGCTTATCGGCATGAGGTGCCGGGGTGCCCTCACCGGCAAAGGTCGGAACAAGACGCCCGATCTCTACCGGAAGCTCTTCTTCAAGTTCAGGGTGCCTGTAAAGAATATCGTCGAACAGCTCAATAAATGGGCCATAAGCCACATTCCCGGATGCTTCGCCACTGCGTCCCAAAAAGAAAGGGATATCCTTACGTCGGGCACGCAGGATGAGTTCCCGGATTAGGCGTGTTTTGCCGATTCCGGCTTCGCCACTTATTATAAGTCCGCACCCGCGCCCACTCGAAAGTTCATCAAGCAATTGCTCAATGGTATTGCATTCTTCAACACGTCCAATAATTGGCGGAATAGAATCTGGAAATGAGGTTAACCGCGCATGCTGTTTTTTTTCTACTTTAAGCTGACCTTCCCTGATATCATCAAGAAGTTCAATAGTCTCTTTAGAAGGATACATACCCAGCTCTTTGCCCAGCCTCTCTCTGCAAACTTCATATTGGTGAAAGGCGCGGGTTTCCTGACCCTTTTTTGCAAACACGCGCATCAAACCTCGATGCGCTGTTTCAAGGGTGGGTTCTTTCTCAAGCGCCAACCTCAGCATTTCAGCCGCTTCCGACAGTTTTCCCCGCTTCTCATACTGACCGGCCAGGGCTGTAAGTACATCAAGATATAACTGCCGATAATGCTCACGGGGCAGCGATGCCCATTCGGCATAGCGATCCATGGGCAAAAATTCACCGCTATATATAGAAGCAGCTTGTTCCAGTTCAGATAAATCCCTCTCTTTGATACCTGTTCGTGCTGCTTGTTCAAAGAATCGTCCATCGGTTACAACACCTCCGGGCGGGTCGATTCTTAGGAAATCATCCGTAATTTTGATCCAGTCATCGGCATCATCGTTATACTTGGTAAAAGCTTTTCTTATATGATGTAATGCCTTGTAGAGCTGTGCGTTTGCCGCATTTTGATCAAGATCCGGCCATAACAGATCGGTGACATGGTCCCGGACCATCTGAAAATTGCGTTGGTGAGCAATCAGCTTAAGCAAAGTCCGCGCTTTGCGGCCTTTAATCTCGGTTTCACTGAGTACTTGTCCATCGATAAAAACCTCAAAACGGCCGAACAGATGCATTTCGAGGCTTGCGGACGATAATGTCTTTGACGATTCCATAGCCCCAACTTAGTTGAGTCCCTATCCCATTTAAAATATAATAACAAAATAATGGGTAGTGTTCAGAATCGTTCTTAACTGATGTTAGAAATGACCTGAGATGACGGTAGGTTTAGGCAGTGGAGAGTGATTGTTCTGGAAATGGTTATTGTTATCAACAAACACTCGATTTCTCTACATTACAGGGAACCAGTTTTTTGGATGTCAACTTCCCACAATTTGACCAGCCTATGGGAGTAGGTCAAAGTCAAATAAACCGACTGAAGATCGATTGTATTTTCTTGTTTGAGTGGCTTAAGAGGGAAATATTCAAGAAATTGTCCAATTTATGTATCCCATAGCAGATTCATCATACTCAATCCGTATTTATCCAAATGGCTTTTGCAACCAATCAGGAGTAGAAGTAGTATCTAACGGAGATTTTTTAGAATAGCCACTTACCTCTCCCCTCGTCTTGAATTGAATGAATTGCTTAGAGGATTGTAAAGAGCCTTTCGGAAAGAGTTCGCCTTGATAAGGGGTCCAAGTCACGATCTTCGTTTACCTCTGGATCTGGCATACCCTTTTTGAAACAAAAGTTAGCCTACATAAAGGACAACGTGCCGTCACCCCTGAACAAAATATTAATGAGCCAATTAATCCATTCGACATTATAATGGTTCACCACCAATTAGGGTCATTTTGGGCCGTAACAAGTACGATATGGCAGCAAACAGGAAAGTACATAAAATCAACCTAAGTCGTTGCACAGCAAGTGCTTAACGCATTTGTCCGAGTGGCGGAATTGGTAGACGCGAGGGACTTTCAGTCCTAACCCGAATCCCCGCATTTTCAGTGTGTGGAGCATTCAGTTAGTTATTCTTAAACCGATTAAATTTATCGGTAAGCCAACATGGATTCCAATCTCCTTAAACCAGATCACAACACATTACCCAACTCATCATATTCCATAAATGGATTATGGGCGATCTCCCAGAGATTTCCTTCGGGGTCGGCAATATACCCGCTGTAACCACCCCAAAACGTCTTTTCCGGAGCTTTCTCTATGGTCACCCCTTTTTCCTTCAGCTCCCTGAAAAGTTTATCAACCTCCGCATCCGACCGAAGATTGTGGGCCAGTGCAAAACTTCGGAATCCCTCTCCTTTCGAATCGACGTCTGCATCTTCAGCCAGGGCTTCACGTCCAAACAGTCCAAATAAAACACCGTTGAGCTTAAAAAAAGTGACCTCATCATTGCTCTCTTCTTCAGCTATCCAGCCGAATTTTTCTTCGTAAAAAGAGCGCATCTTTTGCATGTCTTCCACTCCCAATGTCACCAGTGTTAATCGTTGCTCCATCTTTTGCTACCCTTGTTATTGAAATAGTTTAGAACTCAAAATACTACCCATCTCATTGCAAGTTAAATTTAGTTCTCATTTCCTCCAAAAACAGCACGCTATTAATATAGGTCATATTAATAGAGAAGACGCAAATGACGCGGGGTCCACTAAATTGTCTTTATCCCTACTTCGCGTACTTTTCATCAGGCCCCCTAAGGCTGCAGCGGTCGAACCTGGATATCCGGGTAATGAAAGTTTTTGCGGCATTTCAATATGTGGACAACTGAATCGGCCAGATCTTCCGGCAGTAACTTGTTTTTGTTGGAAGAAGAAAACCCAGTCTCTACTGAACCCGGCGACAGGCAGGTCACTTTCACTCCAAAATCACGCAGTTCCTGGTGGAGCGATCTTGATATACCAACTACTGCATGCTTGGTGGCTGAATAGCAGGTCATTCCGGCGATGCCATTGGTACCTGCCCCGGATGAAATATTGATGATATGGCCCTCTTCCCTCTGTTTCATATTTGGAATCACAAGCCGGCTCGTGTAAAAAATTCCATGAACATTCAGGTCAAAAAGATACTCCCACTTCTCCACCGGCATCTCTTCAACGATACCCTTGTACCCTACTCCGGCATTATTTATGAGGATATGAATATCTTCTCCCAGCAGCTTCGCCGTTTTATCATACGCCTTTTCCACTTCTTGTTGCTTCGTCAGATCCACTTTCACGTGGGTAAACTGCTCATGCGATAATTCCTCCGGCGGCGTTCGGCTCCACCCGGCAACAGAAACGCCCTCATTGAGTAGTGTTTTTGTAATGGCCAGGCCGATGCCTTTGCTTGCCCCGGTTACTATCGCAGTTTTGTCTTCAATATCCATTTTTTCCGGTTTGATTAATCGTAGTTCACTAACATCATCTTGGGTCAAATTTATGCTCAATTGTAGCCCTGTTCAACTTGTTTAACCTCCTCTTCCCGATTCTTTTGCAAGTCGGCCTTGTGGAACGCTTCACTTGCCATCGGCTCAACAATAATACCCGGTATCTGATCAATTTCTACCTGCAGGGATTCGGATGTAAATCCAAGAATATGTCCTCCTGTCTGCTTATCATCTGAAAGGTAATGAAAATGGAATCCCGGTACATTTACCCGGTCCAGATAGCGTGGCAGGTAAAATCCGATCGCCTTGCCGGTGGTATTTTCAATGTTAAATTCTGCCTGGTGCTTTTCTAAATACTCCGCAAGTGGAATATATGGCTTTTCTGCTGCTTGGGGTGCGCGGTAGTAAACAGTCTTGAAATGGCCGGTAAGTCGAGCAGCTAACACCTGGTTTTCAGAAAACTCCGATAGCAGGTGCTCCTGCAATCCCGAATATTCGAGGTCCTCCGTTGAGATAAAAAAAGAGGTATCAGCTTGAAAATAGACGGCCTGGGCAAAGGGTAATTGTTGAGCTTCACTAACTTCCTGGATTGTCCCATCAGACCTGGCCTGGTAGATTCTTCCTCCATCCATAATAAGTTCGCCATCTACCCGGTTGAATGTTCCAATTCCAAAGTCGCCCTTCTTTTGCAGTTCAGCTGTGCTTAAATCACCGTCATATACCCCGGCCAGCAGGGCATCGATAACGGAATATTGATACATGTAATTGCTGTAGGGATGTGGCCCCGAAGGTCTCTGTTCCTGTTCCATCTGTTGATTTTGATTACATCCCAACAACATCACAGTTGTTACGATGACTGAACTCCATCTTGTCAACATAATACTCCTGATTTAATATCTGCTATTCTTAAAGTCCGAAGAATGCATAACTTTCCCCGGCACCCAAAAGTCTGGTCAGGGAACGCTATCACGATAGTTCACATTGAAGATGTTCGAATGAATTAAAATGAACAAATCTAAAACACTATTATGAAAATTGAGATCTGGAGCGATATCTGTTGCCCATTTTGCTATATCGGGAAGCGACATCTTGAACAGGCGATCGATAAGTTTGAGCATAAGGATGAGGTTGAAGTTACATGGCATAGCTTTGAGCTCGATACCGGTGCTGAAATCAACCCGGACCAAAACGTGTATGAAATGTTAGCTGATAAATATGGGCAGTCCCTGGAATGGGCCAGGAAAGCCAATGAAGATCTCAAGGAGAAGGCCGCTGCGGTTGGCATCGATTTTAACCCGGAGGCGATTATTCCTACGAACTCCTTTGATGCTCACCGGCTGATAAAGCTTGCCACCAGGCATGGACTGGCAGATGAAGCCGAGGAGAAACTTTTTGCTGCCTACTTTACGCAAGGTCGACACATTGCCCAACCAGAAACGCTGAAGCAGATTGGCCTGGAAATCGGTCTCGATGCCTCAGACCTGGATGAGTTACTTGCAGGTGATGATTTTGCTGATGCGGTCCGGGCAGACGAAAAAGAGGCGCAAAAAATTGGTATTCGCGGTGTCCCCTTTTTCGTCTTAAACCGGAAGTATGCCGTTTCCGGAGCCCAGCCTGTGCATATGTTCACGGAAGCCCTCGAGAAGGCATATAACGATGAACAGGCCGATGCTGTTGGCCAACAGGCGTAACGCATTTGGTTATTGGTTATTTGTTATCGGAATTTCTCATGCAGCTGACAACTAATAACAACTCTAGCGTGAGGAAATTGCGGGTGCAAGGTATTTTTGGACATCCACCAGCTTCATATCGGTGTGTTGTTCAATAAATTGATTGAAGAAATGTGTGTGCCCTGTCCCGTAAACAATCAAGATGCGGTCTCCCGGTTCGGCAATATCTATTAAGTTTGCAAAAATCCTCATGTTGCGCTTGTAAATGGAAGCCACGGGCTCAATCCCGATGTAGTTCTCACCGGCTCCCACTTCAAGCGTGCGCATTCGGGCTTTCTGGATCCTGTCCAGGAAAGGGTCACTGTTATAAAGCATCAAAATCTCACTGATCGTTTTATGGCGGTGCAACGTCGAATCCATTTGCGAATTTTCCCGTTTCCAATCGTAGAAGTACTCCTTAAAACCGGTCTGATTGTCGCTGGCCCACTCCATGACCGGCCTCATACCCCACGGCTTTTTATAATCAATGGAATATACTTTCTCATGGTCAAGTTGACCCGCCAATCGAAATCCAACCTGCTGCCGTTCATTCACTGTCAACTTGTGGTTACCCTGGCGATAAACGTCATAAAGACTGTCAACTTTGGCTGTATCTTTCCGTTCAAACTCGAGAGCAATTTTTGTGGGTTCGAATTTGGACAGGTTGTCAACCATCGCTTTAATTTCATCCTGCTGTTCGGCGGCATTAATGGCATTGAAATCAGGCGCTCCAGAAAAATGGAAGGTCCCCAATACCATCACTTCAACCGATTCCTGTTGAGAGCCAGATTTTAGGAATGGAAGTGACTGCTGGTCTTGCTGCTGTCCCAATGCAGGCGTTGCCGGAGCCAAGTAAAAAACCAATAAAAGAAAAGGTATTGTATTTCTGATAAATTTTGAGAAAAAGCTGTTGTGCAGATTCATAAGATTGAAAAGAAGTTTTATTCACATTCTCATTCAAGAGTGAATCTGCAAAACACTACGACTATTTTGCTTTCATGTTACATCACAAATCATGTCCCTTTTATTTGCTTAGCGGATATAGGGAACCTGGATGCGAGACGTTGTATAATCCACCCGGCCGGTGACATTGCGACCCGGTGGAGACAAAGTTTTCTATTTCCATGCACCGAGGATCAAGCCCATAACGGTGAAAGCGACTGTCCAGTACCCTCCATTAACAAAAATGTATTTCCATGACTTTTGTTCGTAAAGACTATTGACAGCCAGTGCAAAGAAGACCCAGCCAAATCCGGTTAAAAACCCGTAGAATGCACCCGTCCCGGCAGTAATCATTTCGGCCCCTTCTGGTGAACCGTAAAAGAACATCGCAAGGTTAAATGCCATTATCAGTTCAAAGATAAAGGCAAGTCCAAATATTTTGGCCATATTTCCTTCTTGTATTTTTTCTTCTGTTATTCCCGCAGCACTCATCCAGGCTTTACCGAACAAAGGTCCGTACCAAAGCCAACCGACTACAAATGTTGAAAGTGTTGCCACCAATACTGCCCAAAGATTGATATTCGAAAAGTCCATTGTTTCATCCCGTTTATTAATAGTTTTATGAATTATACTTGCTTTCTCTCCAAATGCATATGTGTATGGTACCAACTTTTGCGAATAAAGCAAGTGGAACTCTATTAAGAGGAGATCTCCCTACCCCCTCAAGAGACCTATTTAGGGAGTTACGAGCCCTCTTTGGTAGGTAATAAGACCACTTTTCTTAGCAGGAGGATCACTTTTCTTAGCAAAGAGCTCTCCTTTTCAAGTTTTGAAGGCACAAATGTTAATAATGAGATCTCCTTTTTAAGGAAAGAGAACTAGTACTTAATTTCAAAAATTATAGTAATTATTAGCTGGGGACATCGTATATTCCCTCCAACCCTCAATTAAACGCTCATGAATGTTGCCCCAACGATAGAACTAACTCCCGACCAGCGTCAG